>DEQQ01000034.1 GCA_002360455.1 Saprospiraceae bacterium UBA3362 | reverse complement strand
CCGGGTACTACGCAGCCATCATTGTCCACATGCAGCAGCCATGGCATGTAGTATGGCTCTGTGATGCTGTCCTCATCCATATACTTGTAAGAAAAAGCTGCTATGTAGTATCCTTGCTTGTCTTGATCTCCCTTGAGATCGTACACCAGGCCATCATCTCTCCCTTCTCGGATGCGGTAGTTTCTGCTCCACTTCAGTGACCCATCCTTCCGGATCTGCTTGAGGTTGATTATGGTATGCAGATAAGGCCATGGTACGCCCGGGTAGAGAAATGTGTCATCCACGAAGCCCCTGAATGCACCAATTAAATCTTTGTTGTCATTGGAATTGATCAATTTTATCGGATTAAGAATTCCAAATTGTCCAGTTCTTTTATTGTCTATTATTAATAATCTCTTAAAATTCATGTTACTGTCTAATACCTGAATGGCTCCGTATGATGCTGCCGCAGATGGAAAACCATTGGGAGTCCATATCGTATCACAGGCCAAAAAAATGGTTTGCTCCTCATCTATGCAGATATCGTACACCGGACCAAAACCTTTGCTCGGTGGAGAATTGTAGGTCTTGAGTAAGTCTCCCTCAGGGCTGAACTTATATACTATGGATTCAAATTTGGGGTAATTGATGATCCCATTGTAGTTGTGGTATCCAATACCAAAATAATAATTACCTGCTAAATCTTTATAAGTACTATATGCAAAATTTTTATAATATCTATTTGTTGGTTTTCCTACTATTTTTTGCCAATAAATTTTACTATTAATACCTATTTTGGTAATTTGTATTTTATACTGATAGCCTTCTGGCGGTTCCACTGTGCTCATTATTATAAAACAACTATCTTCTGTTTTTTGCAATAATGTTTTGGTAATATATCCTCCAGGATTTAATGAATTATTTACTGTTATTGTAGAAAATGCTTTAGTTAAAAAATTGAATCCTAATATTGAAACTGACTGTGACCTGTTATGAATTCCGGTATAAAAATTTATTCCATCGAACGTACACAATCCGCCTTGAGGTGAAAATCGTTGTCCCTCTGGATCCGGTACTCTATAGTATTCGACCAATTCTCCATTCAAATCAAATTTATAAAATCCTGTTCCAACCTCATTCCCATCGTTTTTATGGCTTGTGTCTGCTGAATAACCTACTGCATATATAAAAGAGTCTAACTCTAATATGGATAATAAAAAATTGGGATACATATTTACGGTATCTTTATTTTTTAGTTTTACAGGATATACTTTACTAAAATAGCTCTGTGCATAAGCACTTGAGCTCATTAATATCAAAAAACAAACTATAAGCTTTTTCATGATAAACAAAGATAAGAAATATATTCGGCAGGCTGGAGCTGGCCTGCCGAATACAACATTGGATTACTTTACAATACTGTGCAGTTTTTGGTACAGGATGCTGCCTTCATGAGAGCGGATCTGCACAAGATACATTCCTTGAGGAAGTCTGCTTGTGCTGATCTTATGGCTTCCGGCTGCAAATCTCTCCTCAAGCAGCTTCTTGCACTGCAGATCCAAGAGCACTATGCTAAGTCCCTGCTCCGTTCCAACTCCCGCTGTCTGGATATGGATATGTTCATGAGCAGGATTGGGATAGACCAGAATCTCAGTGGCCAATGGAGAGGATGTCATTGGCCTCTCACCTATGGATTGGGCGAGGTTTTCCTTTGGATTCGAAGCTAAAGCAGATGTACTCGGAAAACCATAGTAAAACATCAGCATGGCCTGAGTTTCGGCGGTATTCAGACTGCTGCCTCCGGCGGTAGTCAAGATCTGTGACTGCTCAGCCACAGTGAGGCTGCCCTCATACCTTCCCTGAGCTATACTGACGGCCATCGCGGCCCTCAGATTCTGCGTATTTTGGACATCAGGATGACTAGAATAATTGTTGCTTAATGGGCAGCTGAGATTCATCTTGGCAGATTCTTTGGCTGCAGTAGGGCCGGCCAGTTTCTCAAGCCAATAACAGTCTTGCGTCTGCGCAGTACTAGAAATCCTGCTGTCATGAAGGGCTGCATACGATGTATGAGCTATCTCTCCGGCAAAATGAGCAAGTTCTGCCTCTAAGTTGGTCCTTGCTGTCGATACCATGCTCAGACTGTCCAATGCTTCAAGCTGTGCCAATGGGAGAGCTCCCGGAGAACTGCGCAAAGCAGTGCGAAAGGAGTCGGAGCGGAAGTTGTCCGGGTTGGCAAGGAGTAAGCTGTAGCGTTGCATAGGATCCAGGACATCACTGCGAGAGTAGGCTGCCAGCATGGCCTCAGAAGACAACCAAGGTGAGTAGCCCAAAAGGCTGTTGTAAAGCTGTGATGATCCCGCAAGGGTGGCCGTTTGAATCCCGGACAATACTGTAGCGGTGTTGCCGCCATCCATCAGGCCGCTGTACTGCTGCCTTTTCTGCGTAAGGCTGTCTCCCAATTCTCCCACAACGATAATTCGTGGTTTTATCATAGTATCCTGTCCGGATCCACCGCAATCAACTTTTGATTCTACAATCGGTACGACAATACTTGTAGATCCACTAGGGAAATGCCCGAATGTATCTTTATAATGATAGAATGTCCTTTGACAATTGGTGAAATACAGGTTGATTTTTTGGTTCTGCAGATTGTGGTTGCCACAGGCTCCATCAGAAAAACCTTGAAAAGGACAAATATTGCCGGTGATGTCCAAGGCTCTGGTTTGATTGTCATCGAAGTCGTTGCACAAGAATTGTAATCCTTGAGACTGATTTCCATTAGTTCCATTGGTTAAATTCCCTCTATATACTCTTCGGTAATGATTCAGTCTGACATAATTAAAATCCGTACCGGATTCTTCCATATAGATACCTACCTGGTTATTGGTATTAAAAGCGGTATTGATAATGCTGTTGTTGTTTACCAAGTAGCCCGTACACATGGTACTCCAGAGTCCATACTGGATGGGATTGTCGAAGGTATCGGAGACAACTTTGTAGAAATTGAGTCCGGGCATGGCGCGAATACCTACCTTACAATTGACAAAACTGGAGTTTGTTACACTAAACGTAGTGCGATCAAGAAAGCTCTGTGCTTTGATCCCGTAAATGCTGTCTCGAAACTGCGAATAGCTCACATTGAGCACCGTATTCATCACATTTACAGCATAGTTGAGCTCGTCTGTAGGCTTGTTCTTACCCGGTTTGAGAAATTTACAGTTAATAAGGATTACGTTGCACTTATCGACTTTGATTTGGGTAGAATAGCTCGTGAGAGGGAATGCATTTGTAATCGTAAATGAACTGTTTTCTATCTGGATAGGATAGGTCATTCCGGCAGGATTCATTAGCAACAAGCTCTTGGCATTGTCTTGGAAAGTCATCCCATTGATATTGATGATATAATTTCCTGTGCTTCCGGCCGGGGTGTGGATTCCAAGTTCGGAGGTAGCCATTACACCATTGTAGCACAGAAACTTGGCAGAGGGTGTACTGGCGGAAGGGACCATCTCTATTCCTTTCCAAAAACGAGAGTCACCACTCCGTTCATTACATACATCTCTAAAAGGGCCAAGTAACAAAGCCCCTCCATCAAGGACAAGGGTTGCTCCCGGTTCTATTCTAATCTTTCCTTTAGAAGAAATAAAGACAGAATCCTTCACCGTGAGAATCGCACCTGCCTGCAATATTAGATTCTTATTGATGTACATGTTTTTAGTCCAAGTGACAGGGGTTTTAATGATGACATCCGCTTGAGGCAGATCAAAATGTGAATTATGTAAAGAAGTTTCTAACTTGAACTTCATTCTGTTCTGCTGACAGGTCGTAAAAAAGCTAGTACAATCATGATAATAAGACATCATGATCCCGGGATTGAATCCTTGATGCTTGTCAAGACAATCATCCTTACAATAACTACTTTGAGATCCATCGCATTTACTTTGATCCCATTGGCAGTTGGTAAAAATACCATCTAACCATGACGGATCAGGAGGTGTATCTCCGCACAGATCCCCTTTGGCTGCTGGATCCGGATCACTAAAACAGGAAAATTCAGTAGCAGATCTCTGGAATGTATGCAGCAAATTAAGTACATGACCCACTTCATGAGACACCAAGTTTCTATGACCTGGATTCACTGCATAACAATTCAGACTTGAAGCTACCCCAAAGGCGGGGCATCCTGAAGGATTAACTATAAAGATGCCGATAATGTCATTTGAACCACCACTTCTGAAAATACTGTCCCTCTTTTGATCAAACAATGCACAGTTATTGAAGAAAAGATCATTATCAATAAAAACGGTGCATACACTATCAAAACTTATTCCGGCTGTAGCATAAACCGTGTTTAGCTCACTTAATAGTTCTCCAAGCTTGGCATAAGTAGCACCACCTGTGCCATCGGTTCTTCTCAGAACATGAAACTGAACAAACAATTGATAGTTCTTGCCTGTATAATCTCCGGAAACTACTTCCATATCTTGTGGTGCAATAAATCCACATTGGTTTTGTGAGTACAAATGATACGGAAAATAGAAAAATAAAATTATGACCAAGGATAAAATAAACTTTTTCATATTTTTTGATTGAAAATAATAAAAAATAAAATCATATAAACTCCTAAAAGGACAAGAGCCCTATGGTCTTACATTTAGAAAGTAAGAGAATGAACCGGACAGTTCAAGCGTGAAGTAATTAATTAGATCATATCATTAAAATTTTAAATAAAGAATATTCTTTCTATCCTATGTCTTGGTTACTTATTAATTTATATTATTGGAAAAAGCAAGAACGTTGCCTGAAAATGGAAAAAAATTCAAAAATTATATCAAAATGCAGCCCAACCTTCTTTCCAAGAGGAAATAAAGTCTTCCAAAGAGGGCACATAGTCTTTCAAAATTGGTACATAGTCTTTCAAAATGGGAACATGGTCTTCTAAAGTGTGCACATAGTTTTATAAAGAGGAGCCATAGTCTTCCAACATGGGCACATAGTTTTTTTCCTTAATACAAACAGCCCGGATTTGAGATTTTCTGTCTTTTTTAGGTTCAAGAACTTGTTACTTGTATCGGTTTCAAACTGGAGAAAGATTCTACATTTTCAAATTACACGTAGGAAACTCTTTTTTTTTTTTTTTTTTTTCAACATGGATCTTTAGATTATGGAAGGGATCTTTTTATAGACCCCCATCCATGTTTATAAGTCCTGCTTGTTCGCTATGGTTTCCTAATCATTAGCCACGCAGGCAAAATCTTTTACAAATTCAATCCGAGCTTTTTTAATACTGTATAGGACTTCTGTATCCAATACCGGAATGAATTCTTTCTCTATTGTAAAAATACTCAAATCGATTGAATATTTCATTTCCTTGGTCTAAATCTTTTATTTCATATACCTGACAAATCGTTCTATCTACAATACAGTGATAGGCTTCTATTTGACCATTTTGTTGAGGAGGTCTAACATTAATGCATTCCTTAAATACCATGTGACCTTTCTGTAACCGCAATTAACAAATTCTATCTGAAGTAATTCCTCAATCTGTGTAATTACTATTTCATTTTTTTCAAATGTACCATTTTGTTTGTAGGTGACTGTGCTTTTTGTTTTGCCTTTTGAGCCATCGCTTTGTTTGTAATAATAGCTGCTTGGTTTTAAACCCACGTAATTTAATACCTGGTTGACCGGATAATTCTGCTCTATAAATTGTATGGAAACCATCATTTTGTCGTCTTTCGTAGGAATGTTTTTTTTAGCAGTTCCTCCTTAATATGCAAGGCTAATTCTTTATCTGCAATGATTTGTTTAAGCCTTTGGTTTTCTAATTGCAAAGCTTTTAGTTCCGGATCAACTCGCTTGTGGGTAAACTTTAATCCTTCAGTGCCTTGAAGGTCAAATCACTCCTTCCAATTGTAAAAGGTAGCATAGAAAATCCCGTGCTTTCTTATTGTAGGGGTTACTCCCAGTTTCTCTGCCTCTTTTAATATGGACAATTTTTCTTCCATTGTCCCCTTCCTGTATTTTGCCATAAACTACAAATTTACTATTTTTAATTTGTAGAATATTATTCCAGTCTTTTAGGGGGCTGGAACATTGTCATCATTTTTTCATTTAGTGCTGGCCTTTGAGCGGTGGAAATTCCTGTTAAAAGGGAGCAAAACAGGTGATCAATCCTACCCCATAGCCGTGGATAGTCCGTAGATACTCCGTAGATAGTCCGTGAAAAGTGCTTAGATCTTTATCAATCATACGAATACCAAAACGATAATAAACAGGGATATTCAATAATATGCACTGAGTGATCTTTTGGAGCACAGATATAGGACAGACCATTTTTAGAGAAATGTTATTGAACTTTCGCCGTTATTAACCTTAGGTTCATATGATAGCAGATCCATATCGGTGAATGCATGAGGAGGCTGTAGGGTGCAGGCATTGCCTGCAGTGCGATGAGCACCGAGCGACAGCGAGCCCGGAAGACTCCGGCCTCACTGCAAGTGAGGGCATGCCCTAAAGAATTCAATATTGCATATTTGGCAGTTAAAATAGCAATTCCATTGTGAAATGTTGATAGAATGGCAGACCGGATTGTCATTTTTTCCGATTTTCTGCAATGGCATAAGCATTGATGATAGGTAATAAAAAAATACTGCAATGGGTAAAATTATAGGTATAGATTTAGGAACCACCAACTCTTGTGTGGCTGTAATGGAAGGGAATGAACCTGTAGTCATAACAAATGATGAGGGGAGAAGAACCACGCCATCGATTGTTGCTTTTTTGGATAATGGTGAGCGTAAAGTAGGTGATCCTGCAAAGCGTCAGGCTATTACCAACCCAAAGAAAACGATCGCCTCCATCAAGCGATTTATGGGAGCGAGGTTTGATGAGGTTGGGAAGGAAGTGTCAAGAATGGCATATAAAGTAGTGAAAGGTGACAATAACACTTGTAGAGTAGATATTGATGGAAGAATGTATTCTCCTCAAGAAATTTCTGCCATCACACTGCAAAAAATGAAAAAAACGGCCGAAGACTTTTTGGGTCATGAGGTAACGGAAGCTGTTATTACGGTACCTGCCTACTTCAATGATTCGCAAAGACAGGCTACAAAGGAAGCGGGAGAAATCGCCGGACTTACTGTGAAAAGAATAATCAATGAGCCTACAGCGGCAGCATTGGCTTATGGAATGGACAAGAAAAACAAGGACATGACCATAGTGGTGTATGACCTTGGTGGTGGAACCTTTGACGTTTCTGTTCTTGATCTGGGAGAAGGAGTTTTTGAGGTGAAATCTACTAACGGAGACACTCACTTGGGAGGTGATGATTTTGACCAGGTGATCATTGATTTTTTGGCTGACAGTTTTAAAAATCAAGAGAACATAGATTTAAGAAAAGATCCAATGGCTCTTCAGAGATTGAAAGAGGCAGCGGAGAAAGCTAAAATAGAGTTGTCAAGCTCAAGCGAAACTGAGGTGAATCTTCCTTACATCACTTCGGTAGATGGAGTTCCAAAACATTTAGTGGTGAAGCTTTCGAGAGCAAAATTTGAGCAGTTGGCAGATGAGTTAGTTCAAAGAACATTGAAGCCTTGTATAGAAGCTCTAAAAGATGCCGGAATAAGTAAAGATCAGGTTGACGAAATCATTCTTGTTGGAGGGTCAACGAGAATACCAAAGATTCAGCAGGTGGTGGAAGAGTTTTTTGGTAAAAAACCAAATAAAGGAGTTAATCCGGATGAAGTGGTAGCTGTCGGTGCTGCAATTCAGGGAGGAGTATTGACAGGAGAGGTGAAAGATGTTTTGTTGTTGGATGTGACACCGCTTTCTATGGGAATAGAAACTATGGGCGGTGTGTATGATGTTGTAATTGAAGCCAATTCTACCATTCCGACAAAAAAATCTAAGGTGTATTCTACGGCCGGAGACAATCAACCATCTGTAGAAATCCACATTTTGCAGGGAGAAAGACCTATGGCAAAAGATAATCGATCTGTAGGTCGATTTATTTTGGATGGCATTCCACCGGCACCACGAGGGGTTCCTCAAATCGAGGTCACCTTTGATATAGACGCCAATGGAATTCTCAATGTCTCTGCTAAGGATAAAGGAACAGGCAAACAACAAAATGTGAGAATTGAAGCCAGCACCGGATTGTCCAAAGAAGAAATCGAGCGAATGAAAAATGAAGCTTCTGCCAATGCCGACAGCGACAAGAAAGCAAGAGAAAGAGTAGATAAACTGAATGAAGCAGATGCAATGATATTCAATACAGACAAGCAACTCAAAGAGTATGGTGATAAGATTCCTGTAGACAAAAAATCTGCAATAGAGTCTGCCGCAAATGAGCTCAAAACGGCGCATCAGTCTCAAGATTTGGATGCAATTCCAAGCTTGTTGGAAAAATTGAATGCGGCATGGACTGCAGCAAGTCAGGATATGTATCAGGCAGGGGCTCAGCAATCCAATGGTTCACAAGAAAATGGTTCCACAAATCAGAATTCTGATGCAGGGGACACAGTTACCGATGTGGAGTATGAGGAGGTGAAAAAGAACTAAAATAAGCCGATAAGGGTCAATTTATAAAGCCGCTCAGCTGATGAGCGGCTTTTTTATTTGAATTTATTGGGAGTAACTCCAAAAATTATTCTAAAAATACAGAAAAATCAACCATTTTTGCATAAGATAAAATTTATATTTGAATATGTCCATATTGGATAAATTGAAATCAGTGTTTGTTGTGTCTGAGCCCGAAACAGGAGGCCAAACGGCTTCTGGAGATGTTTCAGCTCCAAAAGAGCAAACAAAGACCGGCGAACCGACAGAAGTAACATCGGCCCCTATCACTGTGAGTGGTCAGAGTGCTGAGAAATTTTTAGAGATCTTAGCCCAAGTTTTAGAGAAAAACAATCAAGAGGGATTTGATTATTTGGAATATAAAAAGGCGGTAAGCTCTGTAGCAAAGCTTCAAGCCATGGATGAAGCGACTCAATACAAAACGGCCTATGCAGCAGCGCAATCAATGAATGTTCAGCCGGCTTTTTTGATAGAATCTGCAAAGAAGTACCTTAGTGTACTGGCAATTGAAGAGAAGCAGTTTATGCAATCCGCACAACAGTTTTTACAGAATCAGGTTAGTAGTAAAGAAAATGAAAGAGTGCAATTGACTCAGTCCATTCAGCAAAAAGAAAATCAGATTCAGCAACTGCTTGCCGAGAAAGCGAAGGCAGAGCAAAGGGTGAAGGTATTGCAATCTGAATTGGAAACTGCAAAACAAAAAGTCGAAGTTAACAAAGCTAATTTTGCAGCAAGTTATCAAACCTTTGTCGAACAAATCAGGACAGATATCCAAAAAATGGAACTGCACCTAAAGTAAATAAGTTAGAGTATTGTTGATTTATGGAGTTAGGGAAAAAGAGTTTTTGGAGTAGGCCGGAAGGAGTGACCGGAGGAATAGTATTGGCGGGTCTGATCGGAGCAGGAGGGTATTTGGGTTATACCTTCGGTGCTATGCTTTTGGGATTGATGAGTAATATGCTTTACCTGTCGGGAATGCTTATTGCTCTAGGTCTGGTGATTTATGTATTGTTGGATTCCAAAGCGAGGAATTTGTTTTGGTACATGTATAAAAGTGCCATGAGATGGATCACCGGATTATTTGTGAAAATTGATCCCATAGGTATTCTTAAATCCTATGTGGAAGATTTGAAAGACAACTTAGGAAAAATGAACAAGCAGATTGCAAAATTGCAATCTCAGAAACATATTTTAGCCGAACATATTCACAATAATAAAAAGCAAATCGACTCCTCATTGGAGCAAGCTAGTGAAGCAAAAAACACAAACCAGGATGCCGTAATGGTGCTTAAATCGCGACAGGCAGGAAGGCTCACAGAATCCAATGTCAAGTTGACGGACCTGTATCGCAAGATGGATATTTTGCATAGAGTTTTGGTAAAAATGTATGAGGCAAGTGAGGTGATGGCGGAGGATATCAGCAGCAGTGTTAGTCTCAAGGAACAAGAAAGAGAAGCAATACACGCCAGTCATTCTGCCATGAAATCAGCAATGAGTGTAATAGCCGGAGATAAGGACAAGAGAGCATTGTTCGATGAAGCCTTGGAGGCTATGGCAGATGATGTTAGCTCCAAAGTTGGAGAAATGGAACAATTCATGGAGCTTTCAGAAAACTTTATGTCTTCTGTGGATTTGCAAAATGGAGTGTTTGAGGAGCAGGGACTCAAGATGTTGGAGAAATGGGAATCAGCAGGAGTTTCAATAATTTTAGGAAAGGATAAAGATGCTTTGGTGTCCGGAGACAAGCCTTTGATTTTGGACAGCCCACTTCCTGAACGGGCTACAGTAAGTGAGTCCAATCCTTATGATGATTTATTTAATGAAAAATAATTTATAATCAATTTAATATGGCTTCAAGATTAACAGCATTCTCTAAATTTCTCATTACGCTATTGATTCTTGCAATTGTATTTTTTGCGGGAAGATATTTTTTAAACAATACGGGCATTGGGCAAAAACTTAAGGAACAAAGTGCAAATGCTTCTTCAGGAAACTCTACCGGAGGAGCAAGCTCGGGATCATCAGATCAGTCCAATAATTCGCTCTCCAAAGATGCGGTCAAGGTTGGTGTAGTTACTTGGGGCGGATATGCTGGAGGGGAGTATTTTAATGAAGGATTTAAAGCAAATACCAACTCAAGATATTATAAGGAATATGGATTTCCTGTAGAGTTTAAAATTTTGGATGACGTTCCGGTTTCTCGTGAAGCTTGGAAAAAAGATGAGGTAAACCTCTTGTGGTGTACTATAGATGCATTGCCTACAGAGATCGGAGGACTATCAGATTTTGATCCTGTGGTTGTATTTCAATCCGACTGGTCAAGGGGAGGAGACGCTATCGTGGTCAGAAGAGGAATCAATACTGTTGCAGACTTACGAGGCAAAAAAATCGCTGTTGCAGAAATGTCTCCGTCTCATTCCTTTCTATTGTGGATGTTGGACGCGGGGGGATTAAAAGCTTCTGATGTAGAGTTGGTGAAACAAGCAAGTGCAATAGATGCTGCACAGGTATTCAAATCTCAGCAGGTAGATGCAGCTGTAGTTTGGTCTCCGGATGATCAGGCTTGTATAAAAACAGTGCCCGGCTCCAAAATACTCGAGAGCACTAAATCAGCTTCTAACATCATAGCCGATGCTTTTATAGCCAAAAGATCATGGGCAGAAAAAAACAGAGACAAATTGAATAAGCTCTATGAAGGCTGGATGCGCGGCGCAGCAGAAATCAACTCAAGTGATGCCAATAAACGCAAAGCGGCTAAGATTTTGGCCGATAATTTTACAGGTTTTACAGAAGATGATGCCTATTCTGCTATAAATAATGCAAGACTTGTAACTCATGGTGACAATCTTAATTTCTTTGGACTTAATCCGGATTATAAAGGAGTAACAGCAGAACAACTTTATACCAAAATGACCAACACCTACAAATCAGTAGGCTATGCAGATGGTAAAATTCCGAACTGGAGAATAATTGCATATCCGGATGCGGTAAAAGCGGCTGCATTATCAGGACAAGAACATTTGGCAGAAGCCCAAAAGCAGTTTACAAAAGTAAATGAAACAGAAGGACGATCAAAAGAGGCCATTGCTACCAAGCGAGTATCAATCAGCTTTAGATCCGGCGAGTATAATTTGGATGAGAATTCAAAATATATTATTGATAAAGAATTTGTTGAAATTGCCAAAGCATTTTCCAATTCAAGAATTAGAATAGAAGGAAATACCGATAATGTGGGACCTCGTGAAGCTAATTTAGTTTTATCCAAAAAGAGAGCACAGTCAGTGGTAGATTATTTGGTTCTTACTCATAAAATGAATCGCAATCGTTTTGTGGTATATGGTAATGGACCCGACAAACCTGTAGATACAAATGATTCGGAGGAGGGACGAGGAAAAAATAGAAGAACTGATTTTGAACTTATAGGAGAATAAGATGATCAAAGAATGGTTTGCATTAAGAGGTAAATTGAGTGAACAGTCGCAGATAATTTATACGCTTATAGGATTTATTATTACCATAGCATTGTGGTGGATATTGGCAGAAAGTTTTGCTGTAAATAAAGCAATTTATAATGATTCAGAATTGTTATCCAATTCGGATAGTCTAAGTGTTTTAGACACAGGTCTTCGAACTCCTGTTACTTCCGGAACAGAAAAGGTATATCCATTATTACCAAGGCCGGATCATGTGCTCAAATCATTTGGCGATTTGGTATCCAAAGATCAGTTAGGTTCCAATACCTTGCATTCCATATGGTTGAATGTACAAGGATATTTTTGGGCCATATTGATATCATTGCCTTTGGGTTTTCTTTTGGGTTTATTTCCCATTTTTAAATCATTATTCAGTAAACAGGTAGATGCTTTGAGGTATTTGCCTTTGTCGGCATTGACCGGATTGTTTATCATTTGGTTTGGGCTTGGAGATCCAATGAAAATAGCTTTTTTGGCGGTGGGAATTGTTGTGTATTTGATTCCGGTGGTTGTGCAAAGAGTGGGAGAGTTAGAAGAAGTTTATATGCAAACTGCTTATACTATGGGAGCCAGTAAATGGCAACTGATCAAAACCGTATTCTTTCCCGGCGTAATGGTCAAGCTTATTGACGACATCAGAGTATTAACAGCAATCTCATGGACCTACATTATTATTGCCGAATTGCTTAATAAAGAAATGGGGATAGGATCCTTGATCTATACAAAGTCAAGACAGGGCCAGATTGATAAAGTTTTTGCCTGTCTCATCGTAATTATTTTCATTGGATTGTTACAAGATAAATTATTTGCATTAATAGATAGGATGATCAATCCTCATAAATATTATAAGATAAAGCAGGCCGGTTTGTCCGAAGGGAACATTGGTGTGATTGCGATTTTATTAGCGATAGTATGTGGAATTTTATGCAATTACTTTCTAAAAATTTCTATCCTTTGTACAGTAGGATGGCTTTTGTTTGCAGCGGGGATGTTAGCGATGATTTATGCTTATTTCTTGATGTCTAAAAATGTTAGCAAATGATTCAATTTAAAGATACTGGATTAGCCAATGTGATTGAACTAAAAAATATTAGTCAGTCATACGACGGAGGAAAAACATTTATTCTAAAAGATTTTAATCTTATCATTGAGGATAAGCCCGCACAAGGACAGTTTGTTGTTTTGTTGGGTATGTCAGGTTGTGGCAAGTCCACAGTGTTGAGATATATTGCAGGCCTTCAAGAACCTACTTCCGGCAGTGTAATGATCAATGACAGAGTGAGGACAGATGAGAATAGAGTAGGAATGATTTTTCAGCAGTATTCCTCTTTACCTTGGTTGACTGTTTTGGAAAACGTTGCAATGGGTTTAGAGTTTAAAGGGATTAACAAAAAGGAACGTGAAGACAAAGCCTTGGAGATGATTGAGCTTGTTGGTTTGAAGGGTCATGAAAAAAAATTTGCGGAGTACCCGACACTCTCCGGAGGACAACTGCAGCGTGTTGCCATTGCGCGTAGCTTGCTTTCCAATCCGGATATTCTTTTAATGGACGAGCCATTTGGTGCGCTTGATATTAAGACTAGGTTGCAGATGCAAGAGATGTTGGAGGATATTTGGCACAAGTTTCACTCAACCATTATTTTTGTTACTCATGACATATCAGAAGCGGTTTTTCTTGCAGATGACATTTATATCATGAAATCTGCGCCTTCTCAAATTGCAGATCATATAGTGGTTGATCTTCCTTTGCAACGAGACCGTGATACAAAAAGGCTACCGAAATTTTTGGATTTGGTACAGGAAGTTGAGGACAGAATGATGAAAGTTTCTGAATTAAAATAAAATTTCATTTGTATGTTTTGCATGTTTCATTTTTACTAACTCATTTATTGAATGAAACCTTCCAATTTATTTTTCATCATTTTGTTGATTGCAGACTTTGGTTTTTGTTTTTCACAAAAGACAATAGACGTAACTGCACCTATTGGGAATGAGAAAAGAAATTTTCATTATTATATTCCCACACAATATATTCCCAATGAAACCAAAGCTGTATTAGCATTTCATCCCTATAATCCTTCAAGATGGACAGGTAAAACATGGAGAGACAGTTTAATTGATTTTGCAGAGCAAAACAATCTCATGCTTATTTGTCCGGACGGCGGAACGGATAGTAAGATTGAATATCCACAAGATTCAATTGCTATAGGAATGGCGCTGCAGTTGCAAGAGGCATTTTATCCTTATGCAAAAAATGAATTGATAGCATTGGGCTTTAGCTGG
Source organism: Saprospiraceae bacterium UBA3362 (assembly GCA_002360455.1). Lineage (GTDB taxonomy): Bacteria > Bacteroidota > Bacteroidia > Chitinophagales > Saprospiraceae > Vicinibacter. Next base: position 62,152 of record DEQQ01000034.1, on the reverse strand, counting down.
GGAGGCAGAACCGTCTATTCTTTTGCCCTCAATTCTCCGAAGCAACTCCAAGGGTATATTCCCATCGGTGCAGCCATAGATAGATTGAATCCTGTGGTTTATTCGGGCAGTAGTGGAGTAAAGAAAAAGTTTTACATCATTCATGGATCGGGAGATGATATTCAAAACCGTTTTTATCCGATAAAAAATTGGTTGATTTCTGAAAAAGCTTGCGTACAGGATTCAATACTTCCGGGTATTGATCATACATTTGATTTCCCGAATCGAAATCAGATTTTATCTGCAGCATATCAGCATTTGATGGATAGCGACTGTGATCTTACTAACCAGATCGAAAGTAAAAAGGAAATCGATTTTATTTTGTTTCAACACAGTATCCTAATGCCTATGTTTGATGATAAATTGAAAATAGCAGTTTTCGATATGAATGGAATTCCAATCAAAGAGCTTAAATCCGGTATTAATTCTTTGGATAATGTTCCTGGTGGTGTCTATTTTATTCGTGTTGTAAATTCAATTCATTACAGAGCAAAAAAAATGATCATCAATTAATTTTTTTGATTAGTCAATTCAATTAAACTCAAACTCAATGTCTTTGCAAGTATTCAAATTTGGAGGAGCATCTGTTAAAAATCAAGAAGGATTCAAAAACGTTTGTGATATTATAAAAAAATACAAACAAGATCAATTGGTTGTCGTAGTATCTGCAACAGGTAAGACCACAAATCAGTTGGAAGAAGTTGTTAAAAATAAATTCTCCAAAGACATTGATGCCAAAATGCTACTGAAGGCAATTCAAGACAAGCATGTACATATTGTACAAGAACTGGGGTTTAGTGAGGAGCATCCAATATATCAAGAAATTCATGAGCATTTTGTTGAGGCCGAATGGGTCGTAGAGGAGCAAAGAGAGAGTCCTTATGATTATACTTACGATCAAATAGTAAGTGTCGGGGAGTTGGTCTCAAGCAGAATACTTCACAATTTGTTGATGCGGATGGGAGTGGATGCTGTATGGGCTGATGCAAGAGGATTAATAAGAACCGACGAAACCTATAGAGAGGGTAGGATTCAATGGGATGTTACCAACTATCAAGTGGAAAAAGAATTGGCAGTTTATTTATCTCAAAATAAAGTAATCGTTACTCAGGGATTTATTGGATCTACCGGAGAGAATAATACTTGCACCTTGGGGCGGGAAGGTTCTGACTATACTGCTGCTATTATTTCGAGTGCTTTGAATACAGACGCGATGACGATTTGGAAAGATGTTCCGGGAATTCTTACTGCTGACCCATCCGTTTTTGAAAATGTAAGTAAGTTGGATCGCTTGTCCTATACAGAAGCAATTGAAATGACGTATTACGGAGCCAAAGTAATTCATCCTAAAACAATACAACCGCTCAAGCTAAAAAATATTCCACTCTATGTAAAATCATTCATACATCCTGCCGGAGAGGGAAGTGTTATTGCCGGAGAATTTGACGTGGAGTATCCTCCTATTGTTGTTTTAGAATCCAATCAAGTGTTATTGCATTTCTCTTCCAGAGATTTATCATTTATAGCTGAACATCACCTTGCAAGATTGTTTGATTTATTTGAAAAATATAGGATTAAGGTGAACATGATGAGAAACACAGCAATTTCTTTTTCTATTTGCACAGGAGATGATTCCAAAAAGATAGAAGCAATGCTGGCAGAATTGCATGGAGAATATACAGTGTTTATGGATAGAAATTTGGAGCTTATTACGGTAAGGCATTATATAGAGTCAATGCTTCCTAAATTATTAGAAGGTAAGATAGTTGTTATGGAAGAAAGAATAACGAAGACCATTCAACTCGTAGTCAAAGAAGCACCTGCAATCGTGTATAAAGTTAAGAAAGATAATGAGTAAGAAGAAGTTGGTTTCTTTAGTTTGTTTTTTGTTGGTATTGAGCAGTTCAATGGCGATCTGTCAATCCAAGTTTTATAAAGTGTATTTTGAACCAAAGCCGGAATGGAAAGATGTTGTTCTTGCAGAGATGGATGAAGAGTCTCTTTCGACTTTAGGGAACGGTTATGTAGCTCTCATGTTGGACTCACATTATGCTCAACTTCAAAATCGACTTGCGGTTTCTGTGATTCAAGATAAGGATGCTGAGCAGACAGAATCATTAAGATTGGTAGAAGCCTATAGACGATTTCAGTTAACGAAAAGAACAAATGAACATTCGGGCAAGACACCGTTATCATTTAATTATGGATCCATGTCAGGATATTTTACTTTAGAAGAAGTTTATAGAGAGCTGGATTCAATGGCATTGCAATACCCGGATTTGGTGAGCCAGCGTTTTGAGATAGGAAAGAGTCTTGAAGGGAGATCAATTTATGCCGTAAAAATTTCTGACAATGTTAAGAAGGATGAACAAGAGCCGGAAGTGTTTTATAATGCAGTTACTCATGCCAGAGAGGCAATTACAGTGACCAGCCTCATTTATTTTATGCAATATTTGCTTGAAAATTATTCTAATGATACTACAGTAAATTGTATTATAGACCACAGAGAATTGTTTTTTGTTCCAGTGATTAATCCTGATGGTTATGCGTATAATGAAGTTAACAATCCAAATGGTGGAGGTTTGTGGAGGAAAAATGTTAGAAAAATAAAAGATAGTCTGATTGGCGTAGATTTGAACAGAAATTATTCTTACGAATGGGGAAAGGATGATAAAGGTTCCTCCCCAAATCCAATATCAGAAACATATCGCGGCGAAGCTCCATTTTCTGAACCCGAGACCCAAACTATACGAAATTTTTGCAAGAGTAGAAATTTTGTTAACTCTATAGATTATCACAGCTACGGTTCGTTGATCTTATTTCCATGGGGTTTCGATAAAACTCAGTGTGAAGATGACGATTTGTATTTCCAGATTACCTCAGAGATGTCTGAAGTCAATGGTTATAATGCAGGACAACCTTCTTTTATATTGTATTCTGTAAATGGGAGCTCAATTGACTGGATGTATGGCGAACAAACGGAGAAAAATAAAATCTTTGGAATTTCGCCCGAAATTGGATCAATAAAAAATTTTTGGCCGAGCATAGGGTCCATCATTCCTTTGTGCGACCAAGTATTAGATATGAATATGAAACATGCCTTAAATGGAGGAGCAAGATTAGAAATAGAAGAACCAATTTTTAGTTTGGATACAGTTTCAGATGAATTGAGTCTATCTTTAGCTTGTTTTAATCGAGGGTTGTCCGGGGGATTGATCCAAGTGCAAATATCCAATAGGGATCAAATTATTGATCCCATTTTGCAGGAGTTTCAGATTATGCCTTTTGCTCAAAGATCTATTTATATAAAAGAGAAGATAAATTTTATTAAAAACTTCAAAGGGGAATTGTGTTTGGATATTACTATATCAGATGATCAATGCATTTCTAAAGTATATCAATATTGTTTTAAGGTAGAAGAAAATATCAATACAGCACAGAAAAACTACAAAGAAAACGATGACTACCAAATTTTTGATGACCATATAAAATTCAATCAGAAATGGAGTGGATTGGAGTTTTGCAATCTCACCGGTAAAATGATTTTTCGGACTATTAACTCAGATAAAATAGATTTTAAAAACCTAAATACAGGATTTTATTTTGCACGATTGAATGAAGGAAGTCAAGTAAAATCTTATAAAATTTACATTCCTTAGCATTGCTCCGAAATGAAATCAAATTCTATCTCATGACCTTTTAATAAGTTAAGAAGATTGTTTGATTCAACAATGTAAAAGTTAAAATTTTTAATTGGGATATCTTCGTTGTCGTGAATGGCCCAAGATTCACTGACGTCATCCATAAGGATGAGGATATCGGAGAGAAACTCTGCATCCATATCCTCTTCGAAAATTTGATCGCCTTCGTACAAAACTATACTTACATTTTGATTTGGTATCCATTCCAAATCCATAAGGCAATCATAAAGAGCGTCCAGATTGTCGCCAAAATAGTCAGGGAAAGAAAGAGCAGATTTGATTTGTTGATAAAAATCTAGTGCAGTACAAATTTGAGAACCGTAAAGCCTTACCACAAAATGATCTGATAGATCTAAAGAGTTTAATCCACTTTTGCTGGGAATATATTGAATTGATGCTGCCATTTATCTTATTTTTATAAAGTTTTTATAATGATCTTTTGTATAATATGCACTGTGATTTGAGCCTGTTACCAATCTCTCGGCACCGCGATTTTGGCCCTCGATTTTTTCATGTACATCCCACTCTTGATAAAGAATTTTATCCCCGTTATCGTCTGTTTGAGATAATCTTTTTTCTCTGTTTTGAAATCTTCGTCCGCCTACATATCCTTCCGGGGCAACTCCATGTTCATCTATGAATTCCAATATTGTATAAACATATCCCGGAACACCAATTTTCCTGTCCTTAAGTTTTATCGATTGATTTTCTTGTACAGTTTGTTTCGGTAATTCGAGTTCAGGCAGCTCTGTTGAATTGTGTTTTGTTTCAACTTTATTTTTGTGATTGGAATACATCAAGATTCCTCCAAGGAGAAGAATAATGAGTACTGCGAGCACTACTTGACTTAGTTTCATGATGATATCAAAATAATTAAACTATGGGTTTTGTTTTAAATTCTTTGATTTGTTTTGATTTTAACAAATCCAAGCTAAAGTTGCCTATGGAGTATCGGATTAAACGCAATACCGGAAACCCAATGGCGGCGCACATTTTTCTAACCTGTCTATTTTTTCCTTCCTCTATGCTAATGGATATCCAACTCGTTGGGACTGTTTTTCTATACCTGATGGGAGTAGAACGTTCGGGAATCGATGGTGGCTCGGGGATCTGTGTTGCTTTGCAATTTTGAGTTTTGTATTTTTTACCATTCACGGTGATGATTGGTCCGGCAACCAGCATTTCTATGGCTGATGCCGTAATCGCTCCTTCAAGTTGACAAAAATAAGTTTTAGAGATTTTGTTTTTAGGATTAGTGATCCAATTTTTCCATGCATTGTCATTGGTTAGAAAAAGTAATCCTTCACTATCCTTATCCAATCTACCAATAGGGTACACATCCGTCGGGAAATCGAATAAATTTTTAAGAGTTAGGTCCGACTCTTTTTCCGGAGTAAATTGACAAAGAACTTCATACGGTTTGAAAATTGCAAAGTAATACTTCATAATTTAATCAAATCTTCTGCCTGTTCTGTCGACTATTGTTGATGAGGCTTGCTGGGTGCTCATCATTAAAATATCCTGAATATTTACATGTGCAGGTCTCGTTGCCAAAAAGTAAACAGCATCTGCCACATCATCCGGTTTAAGGGCATTAAAATCAGAATAAATATTGGCTTTTATACTATCACCTTCAAATCTGTTAATTGCAAACTCAGTTTCTTCTACATGCCCCGGAGCAACTTGACTTACTCTGATATTGTGAGCAAAAAGATCCTGACGAATGGATTTGGTCAAGGCATCTACTGCAAATTTACTCGCACAATAAACATTGCCTTTGGGATAAACTTCTTTGCCTGCTGTGCTGCAAATATTGATAATATGTCCTGATTTTTGAGCAATCATAATAGGACTTACAATTTTTGTCATATACAACAAGCCTTTGACATTCGTGTCAATCATGGTTTCCCAATGATCAACATTGCCTTCTTGAATTGGATCAAGACCTAATGCCAAGCCTGCATTATTGATCAGAATGTCCACTTTTCCAAATGAGTCGGGGAGAGAGCTAATTGCAGATTTACATTCTTGGAAATCTCTTACATCAAAAGTTAATAAATGAATTTTTGTATGTGGCAGTTGCTGTGCTAAGGCTTCCAGTTTTTCTTTTCTTCTTGCACAGAGGATCAGTTGATATTCCGGGTAGGCTGCAAATGCTTTTGCAATCGCTCTTCCTATTCCGGAGCTTGCACCTGTGATGAGAACTGTTTTCATTAATTTAATATTGTTTTCTTAATTTTTATTGGAGTTGGATAATCGCTCAATCGTATTATGAAAATCCTCAGCAAATTCTTTATATTTTGATGTTGCCGGACCATCAAACCCTGTATGTACTTTTACAATTTGATTTTGTTGATTCAAATAAAGCAGCGTAGGAAAAGCATGAATTTGGTCAATAGCAGGTATTTTACTTGAAGCACTGTCTCTATTAGAAATTCCTCCGTAAAGAGTGTTATAAGGAATTTGCATTTGATCTTTATAATTTTTTATACGCTGAAGTGCTTTTGTTTTATCTGCGCTTCGTTCAAAAAAGATTGCAAAAACTGAAATGGGAGCATTGGGATTATTTTCCAAGTATGTTTTTAAAAAATTACTTTCATCTTTACAATTCGGGCACCAGGTCCCTGAAAGTTGGACAATTTTTATTTTATCCTTGTATTCCTCAGCATTATTGGTAATCATTTTTCCATCTTGATTTTCAAATTGAAAAATAAAAGCTTGATTGGATTTTATTTTTGCAATTTCATTAGCATTTTTTAGCAACCCTGAATTTGTTCTTTTTCCTTGGAATTTGCATTTGAAATGATTGCCGGAGTAAAAATCACCATATATACTGTCTTTGTCAATAACTCCATCAAAAAGAAAAACATGGGCACCATCAAAACAAGACAATTTAAAACTGTTGCCATTGGCCTGTCCTTCCAGGAAGCCAAAATCACCTGTTTCGGTTCTGAAGGTTCCTTGTATCCTGTCTCTATCTTGTGTAAATTCTCCTACAGCGGCAAAAGATGTACTATCATCTTCAATAAAATTCACCTGCCATTCTCCCGCAACGGATTGGAATGTAGAAATGGGATTTTTTTCAAATCTATAGTTTTGTGCAAATTTAGCTTGAAATGGGATGCTGTAATTTTTCTTATCTCTTACTATAAAGTTACCCTTCATCTGGTCGTTATCAAATATTCCTTTAATGCACGCGTCATAAGGATGCATTTCAATTAAAAACGTGTCTTCGCCGGTTTTTCCATTTCTTCCTACGTAGACTTCCTTGGAGACAATGCTGTCTTTTCCATTAATCCATACAATTTGAGCTTGTTTTTCTAAATTGTAATAAACCATAAAATTGCAGGGAATAGTAAATTTCTTTTTTTCGGGGCTGACATCTCTTGTGATAACTTCATCTTTTCCTTTGGTAATGATGATTTGATTTTGATCATTCAATACAAATTCTCCACGCCAAATTCCGGGAGCTAAACTATTATATTGATTGGGAATGTGTATGCACGAAAAAACACTAAAGAGGGCCAAAAAATATAGAGATGGGAACTTCATGAGGGAATAGAATATTTTTTCTTGTTTATAAAATAAAATGGGATATAAAGTAAAACAAATAATATAAGCATTACCAATTGTCCTGTGAGCAAATACCAGGGCCAAGGACCAATATAATCCATGAGTGATTTGGCTTCCGGTTTTCTCATGGTGAAAAAATAATTGCCATTGGTGATGAAATTGATAATCAATGAAAAGATCATGTAAACATTAGCGCCCAGGAGAGCATGAGTTATGTTTTTGAAAGTGACCTTCCATTTCAAATTAATGAGTCCAAAAAAGAGTAAACTGACAAGTCCACAATGCACCAGCCAATATCTGAAATAAATAAAATTGGGCGGCATCTCCTTGAGATCCGGTGTAAAAATGGCCTGTAAGGTTCCAGCCAAAACCCAATAGTAAAGCATTCCAAAAAACCAAGATTTATTCAATTTTAAAGCGATAGGATAAATGAGTGCCAATATATTGCACAAATGAAAAGGAAGGTCTGTTGCTACATCAAATTTTTGCATTATTATTTTAGCAATCATGGTGAGAATGATTGCAGAACTTAATATTATGGAAAAAAGTAAAGCCTGTTTATTTTTTAGCTGTTCATTCAAATTTTTTGTCATGGCAATCCAAATTACCGTAAGACATATCCATAGCGATATGGGAATCCAATGATAAGCAGAATAGGCTTGAAAACCTGATGAAGGACCAAAAAGTAAGTTTAATTCTGCCATGTTGTTTTCCTTCCCGTGAAGATACTGTGTTTTGAAATTTCTCTCTTAAAAAAATTAATAAACTTTTAACATATTGAAAATAAGCCAATTGTCATACTTTTGTTCTAATTAATAAATCGTTATTATGGATTATTCAAGATTTTCTGCAATTTCTCGGGGACAAGAAAAAAGTATTGGATCTCTGCTTATGCTTGTTTTTAGTATTTCGTTTTTATACGGAAAGCCAGATCCTCAAGCTGCTTCAATATTAAAGAAGGCTGAGAAATATTATGCTTCTGCAAAAGCCCTTGAGCTTAGTTTTCAGTATGAATATACTGCAGCAGAATCCAAGCCAACCGTTCAAAATGGAAGCTATCGCCTGCTTGGAGATCAGTTTGAATTGGATTTGCAAGATCAATGGATTTTGTATGACGGTTTAGCGCAATATACCTACCTAAAAAAGAATAAGGAAATCCAAATTACGGCTCCTTCCATTGATGAACTCAATTTTCATCCAAAAACCTTACTGGATTATTCAAAAAACGGGAAGTTCGATTTTAGATTAGAAGGGGTAGAAAAAATTCAAAATGTCAATTGCAATGTAGTTGATTTTAAGCCTTTGGATAAAAATATAAGTTTATTTAAAATTAAATTATTTATCGATTCAAAGACCAATCAAATTAAGCAGGTAAAGTTTTATGAAAAGAATGGAGATCGCATTACCATCCTGTTTAAAAAACATAATCAATCAGTAAAGTTTACCCAAAAAGATTTTACCTTCTCGGCTGCCAAATTTCCGGGAGTCCATGTGGAGGATTTAAGGTAATTTCAAATTGCTATTGGTCATTTTTTCTTACCTTTGTCTTCTATGAGTATTTGGACAAGTATCATTCATACGGTTGCCAACAAAGCATATCAATCTGAGATGCAACAGGCAAAAAAGGCAGTTCAGAATCAGGAGAAGATTTTTCAAATGTTGATTTCTAAGGCTAAGAATACTGAGTTTGGGAAGCAACATCATTTTGGTTCGATTCAAACCATACAAGATTACCAAAGTAGAGTAGGGATAGGGGATTACGAAACCAATAGGTCCTTTTTTGAACAGGTAAAAAATGGAGAAAAAGATATCCTCTGGCCGGGAAAGCCAAAATATTTGGCAAAGACCTCAGGGACGACAAGCGGTACAAAATATATTCCAATCACCAAAGCATCTATTCCCAATCATATCAATAGTGCACGAAATGCTCTTTTTTCCTATTTAGTCCATCACAAACAGAGCAATGCATTTGCCGGAAAAATGTTATTCTTGAGTGGCTCTCCGGTGTTGGAGAAAGAAAATGGGATATTGATTGGAAGATTGTCAGGAATAGTAAATCATGAAATTCCTGCCTGGTTTCAAAAGAATAAGCTGCCGGACGGAAAAGTGAACTCTGAACCTGTTTGGGAGAAAAAAGTGGATCTTATGATCCAGCAATTATTAAGTCATGATCTGCGTGTTATCAGCGGAATCCCTCCTTGGATCCAGATGTTATTAGAAAGAACTTTGGAGATAAGCGGTAGGGAAAGTATAGCCGAAGTTTTTCCTAACCTTGAGTTGTATATTCATGGCGGTGTAAATTTTAATCCTTATAAGAAAAGATTAAATCAACTTTTGGGCAAGCCTATCACTATGCTGGAAACTTATCCGGCAAGCGAAGGTTTTTTTGCATATCAGAATGATCCGCAAGATGATGGTTTGTTATTGCTATGCAACTCAGGAATTTTTTATGAGTTTGTTCCTTTTTCGGAAGTGAACAAAAATAACCCTCAGCGATTGACTTTAAATGAAGTGCAAATTGGAGTCGACTATGCCATCATCCTTAGCAGCAATGCCGGATTGTGGTCTTATGTGATAGGCGATTTGGTACAGTTTACATCTTTATCTCCATATAAAATTAGAGTATCAGGAAGAGTAAGTCAGTACATTTCTGCATTTGGAGAACACGTTATATCAAGTGAGATAGATCACGCCATAACAATGGCTCAATCTAAATTTGGTTTTCAACTTACAGAATATAGTGTTGCTCCTCAAGTGAATCCTTTAGAGGGTGAATTGCCATACCATGAATGGTTTATTGAATTTAAAACTGCACCTTCTAACCTTGATGAAATTGCACAGGAAATCAACAAACAACTTATTCAAAAAAATACTTACTATAAAGATTTAATTACAAATCAAATATTGCAAAACTTGAAAATCCGTGTAGTTAAAACGGATGGATTTAAAAATTATTTAATCTCTATTGGTAAATATGGAGAGCAATTTAAGGTTCCTAGATTGAGTAATGACCGTAAGCATGCAGACAGTTTGATGCAGTACACCTTATAGAGGATCTACATTGATCTTCACTTTTACAGATGATAAACCATCTATTTTTTTGGTTGAGAAAATGGCTTCTTTAACTTTCTCTTTAATGCCAAGGATGGATTGATTGTTTTTCTCCATTTTGACAAGGATTTCTTTTAGATATAAACCTTTTGCTTTGCTTGGATATGGGTCTGATGGTCCTAAAACTCTGTGATGAGTAAGTGATGAAACCAAGTTTAGATGAAGAGTATTGGCAAATTGTTCACATACCTGTTGTTTCAGATGTCTTATGGTAATCACAATTAACTTGGTGAAGGGAGGATAATGAAACTGTGCTCTTTCTTTTAGCTCTTTGTCTAAAAATTGATCAAAATTATTTTCTTTTATATAGTTTAATAAGGGATGATGTATAGAATGGGTTTGAATTAAAACTTCGCCTTGTTTTCGTCGCCTTCCGCTTCTCCCTGATACCTGTGTGATGGTTTGGAAAGTTTTTTCAAATGATCTAAAATCGGGATAAAACATCATTTGATCTGCCTGTACAATAATAACTAAACTCACTTCATCAAAATCCAATCCTTTGGTGATCATTTGAGTTCCAACAAGGATATCATATTCATGATCTTGAAATCGTTCAATGAGTTGTTGTTGCGCTTTCCTTCCTCTTGTCGTGTCTAGATCCATGCGGGCAATACGTGCGGTAGGAAATAATAAGGCTATTTCTTCTTCCAATTTTTCTGTGCCCATTCCGATCTGTTGAAGACTGTTTTGATGACATTCCGGACAAACAGTTGGAATAGGTTTGGATGCGTTGCAAATGTGGCATTGCAGACGATGTTTTAATTTATGTAAGGTGAGATGGATATCGCATCGATCACAACATTCTTCATATTGACAATGCATACACTTCAATACAGGAGAGTATCCTCTTCTGTTTCTAAAAATTAGGATCTGTTCTTTGGCTTCGAGTGTTTTTTGGATTTTATCTATGGTAGATTGAGTGAAACTTCCTTTTATTTGCCCAAACTGTTGTGCCTGTTTTAATGAAATTAAGTCAATTTTTGGAAGAGCTGTATTTTCATATCTGTTCTTGAGCTCTACCAATTGCAGTTTGTTTTCTTTGCAATTTTGGAGACTTTCCAACGAAGGAGTGGCAGAACCAAGGAGTAAATTTGCGGCAAATTGCTTTGCTAAATAATAGGCACAATCTCGAGCATTATAATATGGAGCCGGATCATTTTGCTTGTAGGATGAATCATGTTCTTCATCAACAATGATTAATCCTAAATTGGTAAAAGGTAAAAATAGGCTTGATCTTGCTCCAATAATTAAAGGATATGAGTTTAATACTTCTTTCCATATTGCAAGCTTGTTTTTGCCATATTGTTGGGCATGGTAATCAAGAAGATTTTCTCCGAAATAATCTTTTAGTCGTAGAATAAGTTGTGTAGTAAGCGCAATTTCCGGAACAAGATATAAGACCTGTTTTCCAGCAGCAATAGTCTCTTGAATGAGTTTTATATAAATTAAGGTTTTTCCACTTCCTGTGACACCATGAAGTAAAGCATGTTTGTCGGAGAGGAATGCCGTCTTGATTTCATGATAGGACTTTAATTGCTCGGTGGTCAAATGAACAATAGTAGAGTTCAATTGAGCATTTGGACTTGAGAATTTAGATAGCAGAATTTCCTCATAGATTGACTTCTTGAGGAGTTGATTTGTAGTAGCAGACTCAGTTTGACTTCCGGATTGCAATTCACTCCTTTTAATCCAAACATCCTGTAATTTGTTTTTTTGCAGAAGAAATAAAATAGACCTTGACTGCTTTTCGGATTTTTGAATTTTGTTGAGCTGGTTATTTAATTCGATTTGGTTGGTTAACAGTTGGCTGTTTATTTTAATCCAGGAAATCAAAGGAACATCAGCCTGTTCTTCCAAGAAATCATAAACTATGATCCATTGATTTTTTAACATTTGTTGGATCACTTTCATGATCATCTGTTTTTGTAAAAAGGCTTGGATCTCGCTTATTCTGAGTTCATGTCGCAGTTGAAGAGCTTCCAAAATTTGATATTCCTCCTCTGTGCAATCCTTTGGAATTTGGAAATCGGAGTCGGCTAAAGCAACTCTTAATTCGCTATTCAGTTTCAATTGAGCAGGGAGTGCGCAATTCATGATTTCTCCCAAACTTGCCATGTAATAATTTGCAATCCATTTCCATAATGCTATTTGTTTTTCACTTATTATGGGTTTTTCATCAATCACTTGGATGATGGATTTTAATTTTCTAGTGGGGACTTCGTTAGAAAAAGATTCTACTATAGCAGAATAGTGTTTTCTTTTTCCAAATTCTACTTCAACTCGAACCCCTATTTGAATAAATGGAGACAGATCATCATTTACAAAGTAAGAATAGGTTTCTCCAATGTTGAGAGGAAGTATAAGCTGTACAATCAAATGAATTATTTTTTAAAAGCGAAATAAACCGCTGCAATTAAACAGATAAAGCTGTAAAGATGATTGAGTTTTAATTGTTCAGTTCGAAAAAAAATTAGAGCAAAAACAGTAAAAACAATCAAGGTGATGACTTCTTGAATAATTTTCAATTGAAACAAACTAAAAGGTCCACTTTCTCCCATATATCCAATTTTATTGGCAGGAACTTGTACGCAATATTCAAAAAAGGCTATGAACCAACTGATTAAAATTATTCCAAAAATATTGATTTTTGAAAGCCATTGAAATTCCTTAAACTTTAGATGAGCGTACCAAGCAAATGTCATGAAGATATTGGCCAGTAGCAATAAAGAAATGGTAAGAAATGATTTTGAGAACATGATTCACATGCATTGATTGTCAAAGATATGAAAACTAAAGCTAATATAAGTGCAAAAAAAAAGCTGCCCGAAGACAGCTTTTCATTTATACAAATTATTTGGATTTCAATTTATTCTGCGTCAATTCCTAAGGCTTGGAGAGTTTGGATATTCAAATTTCCGGTTGGTAAGCCGTTTTCAGTTTGGAATTGCTTAAGAGCAGTTTGAGTTTTTAAGCCCATTTTTCCATCGATCACGCCTACAGAATATCCTTTAGCTTTTAATGCTTTTTGCACTGCAGAAATTTTTGAGTTAGTGGTTTTTCCTTCACACAGAATTTCAGTCCACACTGTAAATCCTCCGGTTTTTACTAATCTTCTTTCTTTAACAATTTTATAGACAGCAGGAGTAACAACTTCTCTAACAGATTCAGGCTCAACCATTACTCTTTTGCTTACCGTTTGATATACTGCTGGAATTGGCACTTCTTCTGTTCTTGCAGGTTGATCAACTACTCTTTTGCTTACTGTTTTGTAACGAGCAGGAATAGTTTCTTCTATTGTTCTTGCAGGTTCAACTTCTACAGTGGTAGTTTCTGTTCTGTATTTTGCCGGAATTTCTTCATAACAAACAATGTAGCAATCTTCCGGATTTTGAGAAAGACAGTTTGGCGCTTTTTTCTTTTTTACCCACTCACCGTGAGCTTCAGAAACTAAAATTCTTCTTGATTCTGTTTTGTATTTAGCAGGTACAGTTTTTACTACTTTTTTCTCCGGTTCTACTAATATCTGCTCAGATTCTGTTTTATAGGTTGCCGGAATTGTTCTGAATGTAGAAGAAGCTTCCTTTACTAATATGCGCTCTGTTTGAACATCATATTTAGCCGGAACTTTTACTAATTTTTTAGTTTCTCCTTTTACTAATACTTGAACATCAAAAGTCTCATACTCATCCGGTATTTTACATTTTGCATAGCATTTTCCATATTCGTTCACCGGAGGTAAGTCAGAAAATGGAAGGTCAGAGGAGCTCACTTGTGAAAAGGCCTTCATTGTAAATATACATAAGGCTAAAAGGAATACATTTTTCATGGTATATAAGGATTTAATTTTTGTACACTATTGACGATGACGAGTTCAAAAGTCACAAAAATTCTGCCAAATTATCAATATATTGTATATTTAATAAATTAAATATACATAAAAATAATATTATTAATTGATTAAGAATTAAATAATTTGGTAATATTAATGTTTAACGATTCTTAAATGAGCTAAAAAGTCTGTCCTTATTTAGTTTTTAGTTCAGAATCTATCAGCTCTTCTATTTTTTTGTACCCAGCGACCATTCCCTTGCAATTTTCTGAGCCGCATTGACAAATAAAAGATTCTGCTGTGTCATCAATGAGATAAGCGTAATCAAGGGTAAGTTCTTCATTTGGTTTGATATCGCGTTTGGCTATAACATCCAAGCCTTTATACACTGTATTGGGGTTGCAGCTGTGATTTTGTGGAGCCCATTCGGAAGGATTGCCATCCCAGTAAATGTAAACTTCCTCGCCTACAGGGTATGCGTATTGTCTAAAAAGTTTTTGATTTTCTTTACTCCAGTTTTTGTCCACAAAGGTCTTGCTGACTAATCTTTGGCTTCTTTCTTCGCCTTTGAAAATTACAGAATTCTTCTTAATAAGCTCAGTGGCAAAAATACCATAACCTGACCGTGGACTTTTGCGGAGCTCATATTTTTTCTGTTTTTGTTTATGGCGCTCAATACCTTCTTCTATAATGAGTTTTAGAAATCCTTTGTGACCTAATGGATCATTGAGCAAGATATAATCAGCTGAGCCTTCCATGCCTTCAGTATAAAAAACAGAACAGGCAAAATTGACTTCTAAAAAGTAAATTTCATTTTTGTTATTGACTCTAAAGTCCATTCTTGCATATCCCTTTCCTTCGAAACCATTGAAAATGGCAGAAGCGCTTTTTCTCAATAATCTATCCAGTTTTATATCTTCGCAAGGGATATTTGCATCGGTATGCAGATCGGAAGTTTTTAGACTATAAGTCTTATAGCTTTTACCCTGTGGAAAAATATACTCTATAGGTTTGAATGTGATGCATTGACCTTTGCCCTTAGGGTCAGCAACTACAAGGACAGTAAACTCTCTCCCTTCAATGTATTCTTCAATAAGCACTTCATCGAATTCTTGTAACACTTCACATACTTGATCTACGAGTTCCTGTTCATTGTTCACTCTAGATCTGTCGTTTATGCCTAAAGAATCTCCGGCTTTAGCCGGTTTTACAAAGAGTGGATACGTTAACTTATGCACATGGTCTTTTATTTGTAGTGGATCCGTGATTTTGATATAATCAGGAGATTTTACTCCGCTGCAATAAGCTACATATTTCATTAGCTCCTTGGGTGGATCATACAAATTTAATGTTGCTCCACTATAGGGCAGATTGAGTAGCTCTAGACTTTGTATGACATCAATAGATGGAATAGACCATTCTAAATAAGCTTCACATAGGTTTATGTAAATATCATATTGTTTCTTTTTTAAATCTTGAAGCTGTTTGTATGTGCTAAGTTTATTTAACAATACATGATCAACCTCTGCATCCGGCAACCAAGGTTTTAGATTTCTTACCGGATCATAGTTTTTGTAATCAACATCCGTTGTCGAATAATCTGCTTGGAGAACACAAATCTTCATGAATAATTTGGCTTATGTTTTAGAGCTTCAAAGATGATCAATAATATTAACTCTGCAAAAGATTTTTTAGAAACTCTTAATATGGCACCTATAGAAGTATAGTTTTCATCTTCGCTAAGGCCACATTGAGCATTGGCTTCTAATATATACAATTGATTTGACTGCAAATCATGTCTGATATCAATCCTAGAATAGGATTGACCTTCACATTTGATAAAGCAATCTATACTGATCTCTTTTAATTTTTTATTTAATTGAACATCTTGAATAGAATGGTATTCAAAGAAAAACCCTTGATCCGGCATTGCAGCCTCAGTTTCATAGGTTTCCCAAAGCCTATCGAAGGATAAAAATTTTTCATTGGAGTCAAGGGACTTATGGAACACTCGTTCTACCGGTTCATAACAGTAAATTTCATCAGGCCGATGAGAACTTCCTATGACCAAAGTAGTATATTCTGGTCCGCTGATATATTGCTCTGCAATGATCCCATCAACATTCAATTTCCAGTTTCTGTACCCTTCGTTGATTTCGTTTACTATGCTTTGATATTCTTCTAAGCTATGAATAACATTTTTGGCAGTGAGTCCCATTGAGCCTCCCGAGACAGCGGGCTTCAAAATTAAAGGAGTATGTAAGTATTGAATGACTTGCTCAGGACTGTTTCTCTCGACATCCATCCATTTGGGTGAATCCACAGACATTGCATCAAACAATTGCTTCATTGTTTTTTTTGATGTAGTGTTATGGTAAAACTTCTCATCCGCTCCTGTATAGATTAAGTTTAGTTCGTCTAAATATCGGATAACAGATATACCGGGGGCTCCATTGACTTCATCTCCATCACATAAATTGAGATAGATATTAGTTTTGCTTTTGTCGTTCTCCAAAGCTTGAATTCTTTCTTTAAAATTATTCAGGCTTAGCTCAATCCATTGCCACGATATATCAAATTGATTAAAAACTGAAGTGTATTCCTGAATGCTTTGTTGGAAATCATAGTAATAAGCAATATTGGGATCCTCAGTTTCAATTTTTGGAGCCAATACTATAAGATCATAATTGGATTTGAACCGTTCAATTTGTTCTATATCAATCAAGAGCTTAAATTTTTAACTGAAGAAGTTCGAGAATTCGATTAATTGCAAAATGAATTTAGAGGTTTGAATCTTTGCTGCCCAAGAGGTCCAGTTTAGCTTTAATAAATGGGCTCAAGCGGTATCGTTTTATTTCGTGGATTGGAATTGAATAGGCTCCATTGATATGTTGTAAACAACTAGAGCTTCCACAATTGCATTGAAATCCTTGATCCATGCACCACTCTGTAGATGGATAGAAAAACTTGAGTTCTTCTCCTTGTGCAATATCACATAAAGCAATCAACTCATAGTTTTCGATATCAAAGAAGCAATTGGGTTCGCAAGAATGATTGACACATTCTAAGGCGATAGGATTAATCAATATATGGGTATTGTCATTGATTTGTAATGTCAAGTAGCTTGGTGCATCCATTGTAAGCCTTGAAGAAAAGGGGAAGATGCATTCTTCTTTATGAAAAGCCTTCTTGGCAAATAGAGCACGTTGCCCATTGCTCTCCAAGATTTTTACCAACACTTGTTCTTCAAGCTGAACCTCTTTTAGGGCTTTTGTTACATTAAGATTTGTATTCATATTACGAAGATAGAGGATATTTATATAGTGGAGAATTTTTTGTTACAATTCTTTCATTTTTTATTCATTCGTTATCCATTTTAAAGTGATGGATTCAAGCATTAAATAAACTAAAGAAGGAAATCTATAGCAGAATATAAGATTGAGCAGTGTCACAATTGAAATTGTTGCTGAGTATGAATGGCATATTAAACGTAAAAGAAAGGTTTTCTGAATTTTATTCCGAAACTACAGATATGGAATAAAAACAAAAGGGATCCATATGGATCCCTTTTGTTTTTAAAAAATCGGATAGGTTCAGATTATTTTGTAATAAATACTTTTTCAAAGTAGCTTTCGGCACCTTCCTGAATCATTAATAAATAAGTTCCATTAGAAAGTTGCTCTACATGAATTTGATTTTGTGGTTGAGCAGAAGTACTTTGATATACAAGCTTACCTGTCATATCAAATAATTTGATTTTAGATTGAGCCAAATCAAAATTAGTCAGATTAATTACAAATTGGCCATTGTTAGGATTCGGATACAGTTCAATTGATTTTTCAGCAATAATGGATTGTAATCCGGCGCCTTTCACTGTGCCGTCAGAATTTGGATCTTTTGGATCTCTCCTGTATTTGCAATAAACATCGTTGATAACTTGAATATACTTCAATTTGGTAGAGCTATTCGTTCCATTTCCGTTTTTAACGGTCAGCTTCACTGTAAATGAGCCTGACTTGTCAAAAACTACAACCGGATTTTGCTCTGTAGAGCTTGCAGGTTTTCCGTTTTCAAACTGCCAATTCCACTCAATCACATCAGATGAAGAAAGATCTTTGAAATGTATAGTTAATGGTCTACACCCTTTGATTGTGTCTGAGCTAAAGTTTACCTTAGGAATTAGGTAAACTGCTACTGTCTTTTCAATGGTTTTCTGACCACATTCGTTAGTAACAGTGAGTTTAACTTTGAATTCTCCCTCTTGGCCATAATTGTGAGATGGAGCTTGTTGTGTGCTTGTATTGTTGTCACCAAAATCCCAGAAATAACTGTTTCCATACTGTGATTGATTGCTAAAATAAGCTGTAAATCCTGTTACACTGGTTTTGAAATCCGGTACAGCGGGATTCAGAATTTCTACAAATTCATTGATCGTAACAGAATCTCTGTAAACTGCATTATAAGCTAGAAGACTTACATCATATTTTCCGGGTTGGTTATACGTTACCAACGGGTTCTTTGCTGTGCTGGTACTTGGATTGCCTCCCGGGAATGTCCATAAAAAGTTTGTTGCAGCTGCTGTCGAGTTATTATCAAATTGAACAGACCAAGGTGCACATCCTCTTGCATTAGCAGAACTGAAGGCTGCTTTTGGTTCATTTCCTATAATAACTTGACGCTTGTATGTATGAGTACCACAATTATTTGTTGTGGTGTAGGTCACTTCATAAATTCCATCTTTGTAAGTATGAGAAGGACTTTCATCTGTGCTTGTAGAGTTGTCGCCAAAATCCCAATTATGCGTTTCGGCATAAGTACTTTTGTTATTGAATTGGACATCGGATCCTGTAATGGTAAGGTCAAATTTTGCTATTGGAGCACTGTCTATCTTAATATACAATTTCTTTTCTGCACTTGCGCCATACCGTTTGGCTTCAACAAAAAGCTTCACATCATAAATGCCTTTATTTTTATAAACAATCTTCGGATTTTTTTGAGTTGAAAAATTAGGCGTACCGCCGGGGAATCTCCAATCCCATCTTACTACATTGTCAGATGATCTGTCAAAGAATTGAATTGTTTTTGGTGCACAACCATAAATTGTATCCGATTCAAAGTCTGCTACGGGAACGTAATAAACTTCAATTTTTTTGGTTAAAGTTCTAGTTCCGCAGTCTCCGGTTACTTTAAGAGTCACTGTGTAATCTCCTTCTTTTTTGTAAGTATGTGTAGGATCAAATTCTGTACTGGTCGCCCCATCACCAAAATCCCAAAAATAGTCATAAGCATTAGTTGTTAAATTTAGGAAATAAACATCTAGACTTTGAATATCGGGTGCAAAATCAGGAATTGGACTAGGGTCAATTTCTATGTATAAATCTTTAATCAAAGAAAGTGTACATCTTGAATTTCTTACAGTCAAACTTACAAGGTATTTGCCTGGATTCGGATAAGTTACAACCGGATTAGGATTAGTTGAGCTTGATGGAACACCTCCCGGAAAATACCAAGACCAATAGTTGGCATACTGGGTTTGCTCGGTGAAGTTGATAAGACCCGGTGAACACATTCGAGTTGGATTTGCTTCGAACTCAACAACAGGAATAGGATCGATTCCTACACATTCGCTTAGACATGGGGCGCTTTCTGTTGCAAAAAGCCATATTTGACGCACAGAGTTAGGAGACCAACTGTTTGAGCAGTTTACTGCTGGAGCCATTATGTTTCCTCCACCTCCTGTAGGACCTCCGCCACCGCCACCTCCACTTGTTGCATCGTGAGTAGCATTAAAATTATGACCTAATTCGTGAGATTGCAATTGTCTCAAACAAGCAAAATCGAATGTGTATTGGCTACAAACATTGTATTTTAAGCCGGTGCAAGTTCCTCCCAAATAGGCTAATCCAACAACTCCGGATGTCCATTTTGCCGACCAACAGGTTGCTACATCATGGTCAGGTAAAATATTGGCTCCTTGAGCTACAAAATTATTTAACTGATCATTGATATCTGTATTTCTATTAAATACATCACTCAATGAATCTTGAGGAATATAATATCCTGAAATGGCAAAATTGATAGGGCCGGGAAAATCATTGTCCCAGTTGGTGGCCATATAATTGCATATAGCAGTCATAAAATCTTGAACATTAAAACCTCTAAGAGCTTTAACATAGCTGTAATCACAAGCCAAGCCTATTTCTACATCAAGGCATTTTGTATTTCGAGAGCCAACAGAATGATCGTGTTCCTCTCTCATTTTAGCTTGGTTTTCCTTGAGATAATCGGCACCACAAACTTTGGCTTCATTGGATAACAAGACATCCGAAGATCCATAAAGAATGTAAATATCCTCGTTGTTAGGGTTTAAGTCTCCATGCAATTTTTCTAAGGAATAATCTTCATTATTATATCTAAAATTGAGCATGAAAAAATCTTTGCTGCAGGTCATTGCACTCCTACCGGAATAATCTTCTTTTACAGCACCTCTAAATGTTCGAAGGCTTTTATCTCTTTCTGATCGTATTACACCAAATGGAGCATGCCATACTCCTCCAAAATTGTCATTGAACATTGAATATTCAAACAAAGTCATTTGAACTCTCATTTTTTCTGTGCTCAGCATGACATTATAAATATTGTCTTTCTTCTTAGCCAGTGCCTCGTTGAATGCTTTTAAATCCAATTTGACCAACTCGTATTTAACGAATTTTTTATCAATCAAATCAGTTCTTTGATAATTCGTCTTAGGACATTGAATAAGAATTTGTTGAGCTTGAACAAATCCAATAGAGAAGATGAGCAGCAAATTGAGCAAAAACAATTTTGTCTTCATATTTGGTTTTTTTAAAAATTAAAACCTAAATATAAAGATAATTGCAGCTTAAAATCTGAATAAGCTAAATTAATTTTTTATGATACGAAAATATTTGTTATTTAGTAATTTATATATATAATAATTAGTTTATATATAAATTTTTAGATATGGATTACCTCTCCATAAGCTGCTGCAGCAGCCTCCATAACAGCCTCAGACATAGTCGGGTGAGGGTGAATGGACTTGATTATCTCATGTCCTGTGGTTTCCAAATTGCGAGCCACTACCACTTCGGCGATCATCTCCGTTACATTGTTTCCTATAAAATGAGCACCGAGAAATTCACCATATTTCTCATCAAAGATCAGTTTTACAAAACCCTCTTTGGACCCGGAGGCGCTGGCTTTTCCTGAAGCCGAAAATGGAAATTTGCCTACCTTTATTTTGTATCCTGCAGCAACTGCTGCCGCTTCGGTATATCCCACTGAGGCAATTTCCGGAACGCAATAAGTGCAACCCGGTATATTATTATAATCTATAGGATGTGGTTTGAGCCCACAGATGGATTCTACACAATGTATGCCTTCTGCACTGGCTACATGGGCCAAAGCCGGACCTGGAACTATATCTCCTATTGCATAAATGCCTTTGATGTTGGTTTGGTAGTTAGCGTCCACTTTAATCAAGCCCTTATCGGTAGTTATGCCTAATTTGTCCAAGCCAATTTGCTCAATATTTGCTGTAACTCCGGCTGCAGAGAGTACAATGTCACAATCAATACTGTTTTCTTTGCCGTCTTTTCTGTCTTTTGTGAGTACAGTAACTCCGTCTTTGGTCTTACTTACTTTTTCAACACTTGTATTGGCTAATACTTGAATGCCAGCTTTTTTAAATGATTTGGCTAATTCTTTGGATACATCGGCATCTTCTCTCGGTACCAGTCCTTGTTCCATGAACTCCACAATGGTAACCTGTGTACCAATACTGTTATAGAAATAAGCAAACTCAACCCCAATAGCTCCAGCCCCTACGATCACCATTTTTTTAGGCTGTTTAGCCAAGCTCATCGCTTTCCTGTAATCAATCACGATTTCACCATCTATAGGGAGGTTGGGCAACTGTTTAGCTCGTCCTCCTGTAGCCAGGATGATGTGGTCGGCGGTAATTTGCGATTTTTTACCTTCTTGATCTACCAATTCCACAGTGTTGGCTTTACTTAGGCTTGCTGTAGCCATGATCACTTGGATTTTATTTTTTTTCATCAAAAACTGAATCCCTTTGCTCATTCCTTCTGCCACATTTCTACTTCTCTTAATGATGGAGTTAAAATCAGCCTGAACATCGGAGACCTGAATTCCATAATCACCGGCATGTTTTAGATAATCCATGACTTGAGCACTTTTCAATAAAGCTTTGGTGGGAATACAACCCCAATTGAGACAGATTCCTCCCAAAGATTCACGTTCAACAATAGCAACTTGCTTGCCTAATTGAGCCGCTCTTATCGCAGCGACATAACCTCCGGGACCGGCTCCAATAACTATAATATCAAAATGTGACATATTTTCTATTTTGAGTCGCAAATATACTCGCAAATCAGTATACTGAATACATAAATCTTGCGTTAAACGGCACATGAAATCTATACTTTTGTCTGTCCTTTGGATTGGCTGGATCACGGAGTGGAGTCAATTTACTCCTTTGGATCAGTCCTTTACAGTGCTTCTTCCGGGTCAACCCAGCTATTTTGAAAACGAGATGGAGTCGGATATCGGAATGATCAAAGTGGAATCCTACCACAGTTCTGTGGGAGTTGGCAAAAATGAACAAATATTTTCAATCAATAAATCCAATTATCCGTCTACATTGGAATTCAATGTTCAAGATTCTCTCTTTCAAGAGATAGAAAGTATTACAAAAGAAGGCATTCTTAATCCACTCAACGGAAAGATATTATATCATGAATCGGTCAAAATAGGAAATTCGGATGCCAAGGTATTTTTGATCCAATATAAAGATACAGAGGCTATCAAAACCTACCTGATTCCTCATCACAATTCGGTGTACACAATTCAAATATTTTCGAGTTACATCAACAGGAACTCGAGAGATGCTGAAAAGATGATCAGCTCTTTTAAAATATTGAAATAATAGGAATTGCAATTTGTAATATGATATTGAAATTCAATAATTAATATATTGATAAAATATAATATTAATTAAATAAAGTGATCTTGGTGCAGTTTTTGCAAATCGTTTTGATTGACATGGAAAAATCCATGTTAAGCTTGTTACTAAAAAATCCTTGAAACAAATTAGACTTTGCTATTCATGAATGTTTTAAAGCTGCCTCTCAAATTTTTGTTTTTCTTTATCTGGATTGGTCAGAATCTTGCCCAAACCGTAGAAGTTCAAGCTTATGTTTACGAAGCCTTGAACAGGGGATTGGTAAAACAAGCTCAAATTTCGATTACAGACAAGGTTGACAATAAACTCGCCTACAGCTTGACAACGGACGATCTCGGATTTTTTAAATTCTCGGGAGAGGAAGGAAAAGTTTATACGATCTCAATTGAAAAGCAAGATTTGGACAAAACTGTTCTAGAATTATTGGTAAAAAATGAAACGGACGGAAAGCAATTTTTAAAGATTGAAATGAAAAGGTCTCCCGGCTACATTTTTGATGTCACCTTGGCCGAAAAAAGAGAAACCGGAGCGAAACAGTCCAATGGAATTCAGGATGCACAGATCGAGATTTATAACAGAACAATCTCTAAGGAAGAGTGGGTTGAAAAATCTTACCCGAGTACAAATTTTCAGTTTACTTTAAAGCCGGGAAATCATTACACCATATTGATTAGAAAACAAGGTTTCCTTGGAAAACGCATCGAGGCTTATGTTAATGTAAAAGGTTGTGTATTGTGTATAGATGGTGTAAGTGAAATGACACCCGGAGTCGCAGATAATATTAGCCAGTCCGGACTTGGCACAATACTCGCCAATATTGAAATGGAGAAAGTTGCAGTAGGAAAATCTTTCGAAATTAAAAACATAAATTACGATTATAACAAATGGGATATCAGATCGGATGCAGCAACCATTTTGGATAATGTGGTTCACGTTTTTACAGACAATCCTGAGCTTGAGCTTGAGCTTGGATCGCATACTGACGCAAGAGGTAATGATGAATACAATTTGGATTTGTCGAACAAAAGAGCCTTCTCGGCTAGAAACTATTTGTTGCAGCATGGTGTAGATTCGCAGCGAATTAGTTATAAAGGATATGGTGAAACTGTAATCAAAAATCGATGTAAGAATGGCATCACCTGTAGCGATGTCGAACATGAAGTCAATAGAAGAACTGAATTGAAAATTATTGGCATTAAATCCTTCAATGCTGAAGAGTGGAAGCCACTTTCCAGGATGATTACCGAAGAAGAATTCGAACAAGAAATGTTCAAGTCCTTGCCAAGCGGGAAATCAAATTCTAATCAATCCAAATCTCAATCACCCAAGCCGGTTCAAACAAAAAATCTGCCGGAGAAAAAGTCCGGGAAAAAACCGGGTCCAAACTTGAGTCAAGAAGATAACGATGTTGAAGAAGTGGAAAACGAAGAATCTCAAGATAATCTTTCGACATTGATTCATTCAGATTTATCTTCTCAAAGAATAGATACAGGAATCCACTATTTTGTCATCGCAGGATCTTTTTTAATTCCTTCCCATGCAGAAAAACAGATCAATAAATTGATCAAAATGGGATATAAAAATGCTGTGCGAATGATTATAGGTGAGTCAGAATATCACAGTGTAGTAGTAGAAGATTTTGAAAATGAAAATCAAGCTAAAAAGTTAGTTCAAAAACTAAAGTCGAAAAAAATAGATGCTTTTGTTAAAAAAGTTCAATTGTAAAATAGAGATCATGACTTCAAAAGAATTTTTATTCAATCTGCCTAACAAAATCAATTCGAAAACCTTAGATGGGATTACTACTAATTTTCAATTTGACCTAGAAGGCGAGGGTGGAGGACAACTCACTGTTGCCGTAGAAAACGGAGAGTTAAAAGTCCATGAAGGGTTCCAGGGAGAGGCTTCCTGTACAATCAAAGCTACAGAAGAAAATTTTAAAAAACTTCTCAAAGGTGAACTCAATCCAATGATGGCCATGTTGACCGGAAAACTCAAAATATCCAATCAATCCGAGATGCTCAAGTTTGCCAAAATGCTTGGTTGGATGTAATGCAGTGCGAGTAAATTTATTGTTTTATTTTTCCGTTTTCTACAAAAAGAAGTGAGGCGCTGTTCAGGCAATAGCGCAAACCTGTAGGCTCAGGGCCATCAGGAAAAACATGTCCCAAGTGTCCCGCGCATCTTGCACACACTACCTCTGTTCTTGTCATCCCATGAGAATGATCGCTGTGTTCTTTGATTACATTCTTGTTGATGGCTTGATAATAACTTGGCCAACCCGTGCCGGACTCAAATTTTGTATCGCTCATAAACAAAGGCAGATTGCAGCCCTTGCACAAATAAACGCCCTGTTTGTGATTGTCCCAATATTCTCCTGTAAACGCTCTTTCTGTTCCCTGTTTTCTCATAACATAAAACGACATTTCATCCAATTCTTTTTTCCATTCTTCTTCAGATTTTTCGATGGTCTGAATTTCGCTTGGAACAATAATCAAGCTATCAGAAACTGAAATAGCTTCTGACTTTGGAGCTTGTATTTTATTTGCTTTTTGATTCATGCATGACAATAGAATCACAGGAATGAGAACTAAAAAATTACGGTTCATTTTCTAAATTTTTTTCTTGCCGCAAAGCAATTTCAACAATTTTTCGTATCAGGTTTAGAATGCTTATAAAAACAAGATAAACCATCGAAAACACCATGATGATCCAAGGGTGTGAGTCGGTTTCAAACAAAGTTTGTCCTGTAATGAATTGAGCAACCAATATCCCGGAAACAATCAATGCCACGTAGGTGTAGATGGACTGAGCATAATATTCCATTTTGTCTTTGGTTTGAAAACTGAAAAGACAATTAAACAAAATATAAAATAATAAGATGGCAGTGGTAATCATCCATATTGACTCAGGGTCCGGGCTTAGGAGTTTGATCCATCGACCAATCAATATAAACACAATAATGACTAAGGCAATGAGCGAACTCGCAATTCCTTGATAGATTGGTTTTGCCTGAATCAAATCGAAATATTGATTTAATCTATTCATATCGGTTCTGCAAACAAATCAAATTCGCTGTAATCCATAATTCGTACCTCAACAAAATCTCCAATCCTGCAATAGGTATTTTGATCCGAAATCAAAACTTCATTGTCTACTTCAGGGCTATCGTATTCTGTTCTTCCTACAAAATATCCATTTTCTTTCCTATCCACCAAAACACGCATGGTTTGTCCTACTTTTTTCTCATTCTTGGCATGAGAAATTTGCTCTTGAATTTCCATGAGTCTTCTTGCTCTTTCTTCTTTAAGCTCTTGTGGAACATCATCATTGATTGCAAAGGCAGAAGTATCTTCTTCATGCGAGTATTGAAAAACTCCAAGGCGATCAAATTGATATTCTTTAATAAATTCACAGAGCTCCTCAAAATGTTCTTCGGTTTCTCCCGGAAAGCCAATCAACATTGTAGTCCTAAGGGCAATATCAGGAACTTCTTTTCTGATCAGTTCTATCAACTCAATGGTTTCTTTCTTAGTGATCTGTCTTTTCATTCCCAATAGCACAGAATCAGAAATATGCTGCAAAGGAAGATCCAGATACTTGCATATTTTAGCCTGCTCACGCATTACAGGGAGAATCTCCGTCGGGAATTTTGAAGGATAGGCATAATGCAATCGTATCCATTCTATACCATCGACTTTGCATAACTCTTCAAGCAACTCGGCCAACATTCTTTTTTTGTACAAATCAAGACCGTAATAAGTGAGCTCTTGAGCTATCAAAATCAATTCTCTAACACCCTGTTTTGCCAATGATTTAGCTTGAATTACCAGCTGTTCTATAGGTACAGATTGATGTTTTCCTCTCATGAGCGGAATTGCACAAAAACTGCAGGTTCTATTGCAACCTTCAGAAATTTTAAGATAAGCATAATGAGAAGGAGTAGAGAGGATTCGTTCCCCGATCAATTCCGATTTATAGTCCGCATTGAGTTTATTCAATAAGGCCGGCATTTCCATTGTTCCGAAATAAGCATCCACCTCCGGAATTTCCTCCTCCAGATGATCTTTGTATCGCTGCGACAAGCAACCCGTCACATATAACTTCTGAATCTTGCCTTCATTTTTTAGTGAGGCATAGTTGAGGATGGTATCTATAGATTCTTCTTTGGCGCGATCGATGAATCCACAAGTATTAACTATAATGATTTCCGCAAGATGTTCATCCATTGGGTTGTGTTCTACATGATAGTTATTGTGATCCAATTGCATCATCAGATTCTCTGAGTCCACTAGATTTTTCGAACAACCCAATGTCACCAGCTGTACTTTTTCTTTTCTATATGTTTTCGTTTTCACAATTTGAGCTTGCAAGAAGGACAAAGATAATTGTTTTCTTCATAAATCATTTTTACTGTATTTTGCGTTTCTTTTTGAATGATTTGGGCGTGCCCCTGCCAATGGCAGGGTCGGTGTCCTGCGGGCTCGCTGACGCTCGGTGCTTTGCACTGAAACCCTCCGGCCACCTCACGCAAACCAAAAAAGAGCTTATTAAGCAGTAAAAAAACCATTATCACAGCAAGTAAGTAGGTTTAGCAAAAAAAATGGAATTTGAACAAACTCAAAAGAAGGGTAAAAGGGAATAAATGATAGAATTATGTACAAAAGATTTGACCTTTAAATGATAATTGATGAAACTTAGACTAATCTTTGTTTACTTGTTATGTTTGCTTTGGAGAATTGCCTCAGCTCAATTAGGAGGAGAGATATGGACAGATGTTTACACTTTTGTAAGTCCAATCCAATTCAATACTGCCCGCGACCTCTATCCCCAGAATCTTATAGCTCCGCGCATTGCAGTGCATTATTGGAAACGACTGAAAAACTACAGACTGGAATTCCTTCCCTCATTCAATTTGTCCTATATGCGCAGCAAGCCAAATCAAACTCCAGCGACAACAGCAGAGTTTCTTGAGGCCCAACTTGCTTTGCCCTTATTATTTTATCTTTTCAGTTTTGAGGACGATTGCAATTGCCCTACATTCGGAAAAGGAAATTCAATCATGGAAGATGGATTTCATCTGATTTTGAACCCAAAATTAGCCTGGAGCTCGAAAACCCTTACATTCAACCAAGAGCAAAGAGAAATTTCAGGAATTGTGCCAATAGTGGAGCTTGGTGCCGGGTTTGATATAGGATTGAGTAAAGCCTGGACGCTGACTCCTGTAGTGGCTTATGGATTGAGATTTGCCGACAAAATTCCTGCAGTATTGACACAAACCGATCCCATTCGCTTGGAAAAATCGAGCAATGTCAGTCTTGGATTGAAGTTGAATTATAGAGTAAAACGAAGAAGGTAAAAGCAGAGCAAATCCATTGTTTTATAGGGGCTTAATGAAGCCATATTATTAGATCGTTCATTATTTTTTAGAAACAGTGCAAGAGATTTTTCTAATTAGTAGATGAGTTAAATGAACAATAGTCCTATATAGTAATAAACAAGCAGCGATAATTTCTATGACCGGAAGTCTTCAAAAGGGAAAATTACAAAGTCAAAAATGAGCTTAAACTATCATGATGGGAATTTTGTATAACTCCAGATGATTATATCGCAATTTCGAAAAGGAAAATTAGCAAGCGATTGAATTTGCCCTGGATGTTAATAAAGCTGAAGGAATGGACGGCAATTTTGACTGGATTGGTAGAATAGCAGAATGTTTCACAGAAAGGTTTGGGACAGACGAAATAGATTTTTTGACATTTGTTGACAGAGTGAGAAGCAAAAAAGAAAATTGGTGAATTAAATACTATGAAGAAATTTGACTTTTTCAAGACAATAATGCCTGTATCGAGAAAAGCTGACTACTATTTGGGGTGCTTGGATAGTTCTGTATTCATCGACTTTAGCTTGAATAACAATGGACAAATATATCTCCATAGAATTTCATTTGATGGATATGGTTGTTGCGAAATTGAAAACTCGATGACACTTGACAAAAGTGACTCAATAATATTTGTAAAAGAAATAGGCAAAGAGGTGCTTGATCAATTCACCATTGAAAAACTTGTTAAAAGTTTAATAAAGCTCAACGCAGAAAAAATATGGACAGATGCCTTAGAAGAATATGAGCTATTGGATAAATGACTACTACGCACTACATCTGGCCATATATAAAAATCCCATCAAAGAGCGAAACCTGGAGAAAAGATTCAACGATGAAGAAAATTGAGTTTGTCGTAATAAGCTTTTCCCGTTATTGCTTTGTTTCTTTGGTCCCGGTCGGCGAAGCTATGGAAATCAAGAGGAACGAGCTTCCTTTAGTTGGTTTTCAAGCTGACAATTTCTGCCTTTATGAAAACTAACTTTGGAGCTACCAACTTTTTTTCTACGTTTGTGTAACCATATTAAACTGAACAATGCTTAAACCTTATGGAACGTACAACTCCAATACAACTACGAACTCATCGCTCGCCTCACTTCGACAAGCTCAGTTTTGCAGCTTTGCCAATTTTGCTAAGAGTTATTGAGTCAACTAAAGGAGGCAAAAGAGGAGATCTTAAATTGTTTTTTGATCTGAATTTATCTAGGAAATTCAGAGTTATTTCGACCAATTTCCAAAACCGATCGTCCGAAAATAATGGTTTTTGGAACTTTTTGAATCAAAGATTCATTTATTTTAGAGTAAATTTAATACAATGGAATTTTTTAATGAAATGGAGCCGCTGTTGAGAAGTTTTTGGTATATAGCAATTCCGACCAGTGTAATATTTTGTATCCAATCTGTTATGACATTTATGGGTGCAGATAGTCATGACGGGACACAGGCAGATTTTGATAGTGATTTGGAGCATGGAGATTCAGTTTTTCAACTGTTTTCATTGCGCAATTTAATCCATTTTTTATTAGGTTTAAGTTGGTCGGGAATTTCATTTTATTCATTCATTTCCAATAAGCTTTTACTAGGACTTGTTTCTGTTGGAATTGGAATATTATTTGTATATTTATTTTTTGTCATTATAAGACAATTGCAGACTTTGGCGGAAGACAATTCATTTAGAATTTCATCTGTGCTTTATATGACAGCAGAAGTTTATCTAACTGTTCCGGCATTCAAAAATGGCAGAGGAAAGATCATGGTAAGTGTCAATGGGACTTTCCACGAGCTTGATGCGATGACAGAAAATGAAAAAATTGAGACAGGATCTCTTGTAAAAATTGTAAGAATCGAGAATCAGAATATATTAATCGTAGAAAAAATCTAATCCCTTATTTTATGACACCAATTATTATTTTAGTTGTTGCTGCAATTGTTTTTTTTGTAACTGTTGTAGCTTTAGTATCCAGGTACAAGCGCTGTCCTTCCGATAAAATTTTGGTTATTTACGGTAGAACCGGAGGAACATCGGCCAAATGTATTCACGGTGGAGGCGCATTTATTTGGCCTGTAATTCAGGATTTTGCTTTCTTAGATCTCAAACCGCTTTCTATAGAAGCCAATCTTACCAATGCATTAAGCAGACAGAATATCAGAGTGGATGTTCCTTGTCGATTTACGATCGCCATTTCTACAGATCCGGACAGTATGAATGCTGCAGCAGAAAGATTGCTTGGATTGACTCCCGAAGAAATTCAAGAATTGGCTAAGGATATTTTATTCGGTCAGTTAAGATTAGTTATCGCCACAATGACCATTGAAGAAATTAATTCTGATCGAGATAAATTTTTGGATAATATTTCAAAAAATGTCGATAGTGAACTCAAGAAGATTGGATTGAAATTGATCAATGTCAATGTAACCGATATTAAAGATGAGTCAGGCTACATTTCTGCCTTGGGAAAGGAGGCTGCTGCCAAAGCCATCAATGAAGCCAAAATCAGCGTTGCAGAACAAGAGAAAATTGGAGAGACAGGAAAAGCATTGGCAGATAGAGAAAAAGATACGCAGATAGCAGAAACTCATAGAGACAGAGATGTAAGAATTGCAATAACTCAAAAAGATAAAGAAATCAGTATTGCAACAGCTGTGAAAGATGAAACTATAGGGAAGGCTGAAGCAGAAAGAGATACACGTGTAAAAACATCAGAGGCAAACGCATTGGCAATCCGTGGAGAAAATGAAGCTAAAATTGCTATAGCTCAGTCCGAATCCAACAGAAGAGAAAAAGAAGCTGAAGCTTTGCGAGTGGCATTAGCATCAGAAAAAGTTCAAAATGCAAGAGCTTTGGAAGAAGCATATATGGCAGAACAAAAAGCAGAATTAGCGCGATCCGAAAGAGAGAGATCTACTCAAATAGCCAATATTGTGGTTCCCGCTGAGATTGCAAAGCAGAGGGCTATTATTGAAGCTCAGGC
The DNA here is from genome assembly GCA_002360455.1 of Saprospiraceae bacterium UBA3362. GTDB lineage: Bacteria > Bacteroidota > Bacteroidia > Chitinophagales > Saprospiraceae > Vicinibacter. The sequence goes on along the minus strand of DEQQ01000034.1, from coordinate 30,543 downwards.
TGCGGCAGAAACAATAAGAGAAAATGCAAAAGGTGAAGCCGACGCTATTTTTGCAAAAATGGAAGCAGAGGCCAAAGGATTGCTGGAAATATTAACCAAACAAGCTGAAGGTTACAAGGAAGTTGTTGCTGCTGCAGGAGGTGATCCAAATAAAGCTTTTCAATTGTTGTTGATCGAAAAATTACCTGAGTTGGTTAGGACTCAAGTAGAAGCAGTGAAAAATATTAAAATAGATAAAATCACGGTATGGGATTCCGGAACAGGACAGGGAGAAAATGGGAATTCGTCCACGGCCAATTTTGTATCCGGAATGATGAAAACCGTGCCACCTCTCAATGATTTATTCAACATGGCCGGACTTAATTTACCAAATTATCTTAAAGGAGCTGAGCCAAAAGAAGAAGATAAAGCATAATATATTAATCCCGTGCATACTTGCTTTGCAAAAAACAATAAATACAATTCTGTTTTGTTGAGATAGTATTAGTTTCTTTTGCCTGCAATAAGATAGGTGTATTCCTTTTTTTGTAGATCAATTTTTGGATAATGAAGATTATTCATTAGCCTATAATGAATTTTCGAGTGGAAAATTGGTGTTATTAATTTAAGACAAAGTAATTCTCCATAAGAATGATTATTTGCATTATTTCTAGAGGAAACGATTGCTCAATTTGTTCAGAAGTAATTTATGGATCAAATCGACTCTTCTGCACTGTTCTTAATTAACTAGAGCTTGGCTTTGCGGAAATTGGAAATCTTCTTTGTATCCAAAAAAGCTTTGATACCCGCAGTAATAAAGCTTGAGAGTTTTAATTTTTTTAATTTTTTATTTATTAATTTTTGAACAGTCAACAGTGGCAGAGATATATCTTGCAAAAAACGTTTATGGACTGGATTTTTATCTTTGTTGTTGGAGGCCAAGTCTAGTAGATTTTTAGGCATTAAATAAAATAAATTGTTTCTTACATTTGCTAAAAGGATAACTTTGGGTAAGTTTGGCAAAATATTGATTAAAGTTTTTAATGGTCTATAAGATCAAAGCATTGAGTATGATGGACTTTTGGATTGAATATTGAGTCTTGGAATTCAATTAAGAATAATAGGATGTCACCAAATACTTAGTAAAAATGGAATTGATGGGATAATAAATATTCAATCTGAAGGCAACAAAATTAAACCATATCAAGTTAAACAAGTCAGAGACTTAATTCTAAAATATTCTTTAAATTCAGAAATAAGTGAAAGACATACAATTTGCTGATTGGATAGAAACAGCTTTAGCTTTAGCCAGGATATTCCCAAGCGCGATGATATACTTATGTATGCATAAAACAATCTAAAAGCATAACAGTGTACTGGGCGTACAGTCTTTTTATCGGTCGGCCTATCGTCCATGTTGTATGTTAGGGGCAATTTTTCCGAACCGCAAACCAAGACTGACCAAACATAATAAAGTAGAATGACAACAGACATAATAGACGACTTAAAAGGCGAAAATAACAAAGCATTCGGGCAACTCTACAAGGAGTATTTCGGAATGGTAAATCGATTTATAACAAATAATAACGGAAAAACAGAGGATGTCGAAGACATTTTTCAAGACACAATGTTGGTGCTTTTAGAAAAGTTACGGAAAGATGATTTTCAACTTACTGCTTCAATAAAAACTTATATAATGGCAATTTCTAAAAATCTTTGGCTTAAACGATTAAGAACTGCCTATAGAGAAGCCGAGTTTACAGACATTCAAGACAATAGATTTTATGAAGAAATTGATTTAGCCATTGAAAATGAAAAATCGTATGCCGATAAACTTCAAACTTACATTCATAAAATTACGAAACATTGCCAAGGACTAATTCACGATATGTTTTTCAAGGAAAAAGCTATCGAACAAATCCAAAAAGAATACGGCTATTCTACAAAGCATAATGCTCAAAATCAAAAACATAAGTGCGTTGAACAAATCAGAAAAGTAAAGGAAGAAGAAGAGCGAAAAGAAAATTTATAAAAAAATTTCTTCGGCTTGGGTGATAAAATCAGATTATTGGTATAAAGGGATAGTTTAGCAATTCAGCCAAACTATAAATTTTATATACAATGCGTAAATTAGCAGTCATTGCCATTATGGGCACAGCAATCCTAAGTATGGCTTCGTTTCAGTCTTGCAAAAGAGATGACCCAACATCAACAGAATTTATTGCTGATAATACTACGTTTGCAAATTTTCATTCTTGGTCATTAGATGCTACCAATCATGGGCCAAGTCCTTCATTAGGCATAGCACACGCCGGCAATGATACATCTGTAACTCGAAAAGTGTATTTTAAAAACGGTCAAGCAAGGGTAAATGGAACTTATCCAATTGGAACTGTCATTGTAAAGCACTCTACTAATCCGGCAGGAACAGTAAATGAAATAACAGGGATGGTAAAACGTGGTAATGGCTTTAATCCAACAACAGGCAACTGGGAGTGGTTCATGCTTAACCCTGATGGAACAATTGCAACCGATGGGAGCGGAATAGCAATGAGAGGTGGTGCTGCGATGATGGGAGGAATGTGTAATAGTTGTCACGGAGGTGCATCTTCTAAAGACTTTACTTTTTCAAAATAATTCTTAACAATTTAATATTTATCAAAATGGTTTCAATAATCAAAAAAATCGGATTTGCAGTTTTGTTTACTGCATTAACAGTTGTTATAGCTCAAGCCCAAACAGCTAAAAAAGACAAGCCCAAAAAACACCAATGTACAGAACAATGCTCAAACGGAAGGCATATTTACAAGCACGGTGAGAAAAAGCACAAATGCGATGCTTCTTGTAACCCTACCAGTACAACAATAGAAATGAAAGACCATGTATGCACAGATGCTTGTCATAGTGCAGGAAAATGTGTAATGGCACACGGAGAAAAGGGTCATACTTGTGATGCTAATTGTAAAAAATTGAAATAATTATCTTATGAACAATAAAATTCAAAAAACAATTTTAGCGGGGATTATCGGCACAGCTATAATGACCGTAGTAATGATGGTTGCCCCAATGATGGGGATACCAAAAATGTCTCCACCAGATATGCTTTCAGGTATGTTAGGAATGCCTGTATTTGTAGGTTGGATTATACACTTTATGATAGGAATAATGTTTGCTTTTGCTTACACTTATTTGTGTATTTTTAAGCACAAAGTCAATACCGTTTGGGTAAAAGGTGCAGTATTTGGAATTATTGCCTTTGTTTTTGCCCAAATAATGATGTCTGTTATGGGTGTAATAATGCCAATGCCAGAAATGGAAGGCTCAATGATTCTAACAATGATAGGAAGCTTGATGGGACATATAATTTTTGGAATTGCAGTTGCTAAAACCGTAGGGAACGCTTATTGTGCTGACAAATCTTGTGAAACAAAAACTGCCTAAAAATGAATTGCAAAACGACAGACTGCAAACGGGTTGTACCTAAATTTAGAATGACTTGGTGCAATATAAAAACTATTTTGATGCTCGGGCTTGCAATTTATTTTTGGCTGACAAACAATTAATAAGGTCCTGTATAACATCTGGTCGTAAAGAGGAATTCCCTGTAAAGATCGGAGACCGGAGAAACAATTCAGTGAAATAGGAGAATTAAAAGGAGTTTTCCGCCATGCGGTGTTCCCGTAAGAAGGTAGTTCTTACGGGACAGGCTGGAAATTTTATTCGAGCCTAGCAGAACGGACTTCCTTTAGTTGGATTTGCAATGAAATTCGCTAGTTTGTAAGCAGAAAATTTCTTCTCAATTGAAAAGCTACTTTTTCCTACTAACTTTTTTTCTAAGTTTGCATAATTATGTTAAAATCAGTTGGTCTTCTTATTTTCTCTTTTTAGCTTTGGGAACAGACTTCAAATTTCATAAGAATTCTACCTGATAAATAAGCAATTTGAAGTTTTCCTAAATAAAATAAATTCTCCTGACAGTGTCTTTCAACGACTGTGCATTTAAGGGAAAAATACACGGTGCTTTAATTTAAAATTGCCAAAAGAATTTTTTTTGTAAAAAAGTTCATATATTAGCAGCCTAAAAAGTATTTATTTCGTTAATTGTAGTGAGGAAGTCCAGTTGGTGTATTATTATGGATAGGTCGTAGGGTAAAATGGAATAATTTTTTACATGGTTATTTTTTGTTTTTCGGATTGATTCTATATACATGAATAAGTTTTTAGTTTTAATATTAGTAAGTTTTCTTAACATTAAATGTAATGATGATTGCATTAAGCGAGAAAACCGTTTCGGTAATTTTATAAGGTATTATGAAAAAGACTCCACCTCAAATTATTATAGGGTAGAAATTGTTAGGGGCTTTTGTACTTACTTTTCTGAGTTTGATTCTTATAACTCACCAAGAGCGGGGGATAATTGTTTAAGGACATTAAATTTTAAGATGGAAAATTTAATTAATCGTCCAATTGAGGTAAAGTTAAATTTGATGGGCTTTGGCGAAAAAACATTTACATTAAAAGCACATGAAGAGATTGACATTAAACCACTCCCGGATTATTGTAAAAGTAGAACTTGGGGAGAATTCATAGACATAAGATATCAATAATCCATTTTTTTGACAAGCCATCCTTTATGATTGCTATAGGAAATACCGAAAGTTGAAATACGCTGTTTAGGAAAGCTATACACAATTGGATATCATTGCCATAACATAAACTAATTTGGGGAGTGAAATTGTCAAATTTGTAGCTTGAGTTGGTTGCCTACAGAGTTTTATAAAGCCTGCCTAGTAACTTAATGACCTTAAGTTGTTGACAGCGCAAATACGATAAGAGAAGAATGGACTAATTCTTATTCATTATCAAAAAGGACTAAGCCTTGAGTAATTGATTGTTTTTTTTAATCCATTTTAGCCGGTTCAGTGATCAGAAACAATCAGAGGTTTTGTCTAAGATATCCGTCACAGAGTGATCTTAATGGATTGAAGTAATTTTTATATGGAAAAATCAGTTTGCCCATAGAGCGGTTTTGGAAAATTTTAGGTTGTCATTGACCAAGTACAATCTCAATAGGATATTGTAAATATGAGTAGACTTTTTTTTGTTTTTCTGAACAGATCTCTTTAGATTTGTAAAATCAATATTTTAATTATATAATTCTATGAAAATGGTAAGACATTTGATTTTCTCTAAGGCATATGAACAATTCTTATTTAAGGTTATTGGTCAATTTGGAAGACGGATTAAAATGGGAATTTGCTCATTCTCTTTATATCTTTCCGACTTATCTTCCTTTCAAGTAGATAGTAATAATAACTTCAAAATTCTCAATAGAGTTCGATTTGCATTTAACTTATTAATGCTATGTTTTTTTCCTTTGTTTACTTTATTAAATTCACAAACTCTAGATACAGGAAAAGTATTTTTGAACACTTTAGGACTTGAGCACAAGGGATCTATCTTCTTTGAAGTTGAAGGTTACGCGGTTTGGATAGAAAGTTTTAAAGCCACTTTTGATGAAAAGGGATTGAAAAAAATCAAGAAAAAATACTCAATAAATGAGCATATTTTGGCAGTAGATGACAGCGTTTTCCAGTCAGGGAAAGTTCTTATGGAGACAAGAAAAATAACAAAGGATGTTAACAGAACCATTGTTTACTATTTATTTCCTATTGAGCTTAAAAAAGTAAAAATCATTAGACTTAGTACAGTAATCGATCGAGATACAGAGTTAGAAAAATTTATTGTAAAATCAATTCTTTATGACTCGGTTCCTAAAAATTTTTTTCCACCCGGGGAAGTAGATAAGATTAATTTTGTCGGGCGCTTTATTGGTTTTGGAGCACTTTGTCATTGGCGCGGACTCAATAAAATTTCTTGCCCAAATTTCGATTACCTTTATTAGGTGGAATTTAGTAGCTTTAACAAAGCTATGGACATGTTAAAAGCTCTGGTTGACATAGATGCAAATAATAGTGTAGTGGAGTATTTGCAGCATGAAACCATCGATATACTTTTTCAAGGTATTGAGACTAAAGCTCTGAAGATGAAATATAAGAACAATCTTCCGGATGTGCTTATAGGGAAAAGAAATATAATAATCGTATACTACATAGTAGAAAAGGTCAGAGAGAGATATGTGACCTGTGTGCTGGGTCAATATACTGAGGACGTCAATACGAAGTATTTAACTCTGTTTTTTAACGATGTATTTAAAATTAAAGAATAGGAATTTACTTAGGTCTAAAGCCATTTTGGAATTTTTATAGTCTTTTGATTCCGGCAACTCCTTCCGAAGCCGCAAGTTATTAGCAAGTGAACTATTGATAAACTATGTATATGAAGAGGAAGATTTTCATTGCAAATCTGGCCGTTTCCCAGATGACCATTCAATAAACTACAAGACTATTTTCCAATCGCTTTGAGAAATTCCTCCTCTGTCATAATTTGAATCGTCGGAATTTCTTGGGCCTTCTTGAGCTTGCTTCCGGCGTCTGTGCCAACTACTAGAATATTAAGTTTTGAGCTTACTGCAGATAGATTTTTTGCACCCGCTTGCTCGGCCAATTCCTGTGCTTCGGTTCTGCCTATAGATTGCAAACTGCCTGTAAATAAAATTGTCTTTCCTGAGAAAACTCCATCTGAAATTTGCTTGGCTTGATCTTCCTCTGTTTGAATCATATTCACTCCCAATATTTCCATTTCTTTAAGCATGGTAATATTTTCAACTTGAGAAAAATAGTTTAGCATTTTCTCTCCAACCACCGGGCCAACATCTTTGATTGCTATATAGCGCTCCAAAGGCCAATGTTGCAAATCCAATAGGCTGTGAATCTGTTCGGCAATAAGTTTGCTTACTTTTTTGCCAACATGATGAATACAAAGTCCATGCAGTACTCTGTGTATTGGATTTTTTTTTGCTTTTTCGATAGATAATTTTAATTTTTCAGAGGACTTTTGACCCATTCCTTCCAGCTGTGATATAGCCTGATAATCCAATCGATAAATATCGGCCATAGAACGTATCATTCCGAGTTCGGCAAAGCGTTCTATGAGTGAGCTTCCCAATCCATCAATGTCCATCGCATCTTTGGACACATGATGGATTAACTTCTGGGTAAGTTGAGCCGGACAATTTGGATTGACACAGCGCCATGCTGCCTGATCTTGTTCTTTGATCAATGCAGAATCGCAAGAAGGGCAATGAGTAGGAAATCGGATGGCTTTTGCGGACTCGGGGCGAAGTTCAGGAAATGATTTTACAATGTAGGGAATTACATCTCCTGCTCTCTCCACTAGAACGGTATCTCCCAAGTGTAAATCTTTGCTGAGAATGAAGTCTTCATTATGCAGGGATATGCTTGAAACTGTTACTCCTGCCAGAGGAACAGGTTCAATTTTTGCAACAGGTGTTATGCTTCCAATTTTGCCCACTTGAAACTCTACAGCTAAGAGTTTTGAGCTTGCTTGTTTTGCTTGAAACTTGAAGGCTACGGCCCATCTTGGATGATGTGAGGTGTAGCCACACAGCTCTTGCAATTTGAAGTCATTTAGTTTGACAACCATTCCGTCCAACTCATAATGATATTGGTCTCTTCGTTCTACCCATTGCTGAATAAAGTCGAAAACTTGTTGAATTCCTTTGCACAGTTTGCGTTCGACCGTTGCCACTTTGAAGCCCAATTGAGCGAGGGCTTCAATGGATTGATTTTGATTTTGAAATTGATCTAAAACCGAATCTCTGTTTTGATTCTCAGCAAATGAAAATTGAAAGATAAAAAGATCTAAGTTTCGGCTTGCAGTTTCTTTTGGATCTTTTACTCTAAGAACACCAGTTGAAGCATTTCTTGCATTGGCCAGCAGTGTCAATCCTTGTTGTTCTCTCTTAATGTTGATTTGGGCAAAGTTTGATTTGCTGATGATTGCTTCTCCTCTCAACTCGGCTTTGGTAATGCCTAAAGAAGAAAATTTGGCTTTAAGAGGGAGTGACTTAATTGTCTTTGCATTGAGGGTAATTTCGTCACCTCGCATTCCATCTCCTCTGGTTGCAGCCCTTACCATTTGATCATTCTCAAATACTACGGAAATACTGCCACCATCAAATTTGGGCTCTACAAGATATTCTAATTCTTGTTCGGAACTTAATGAACAAAGTTTTTTAATGCGTTGATCAAAATCGTTTAAATCGTCGAGATTGTAAGTGTTGTCTAAGGATAGCATGGCTTGCAAATGACTTACAGTCTCAAATTCTGAAATGCTGTCATTTCCTACTCTTTGAGTGGGAGAGTCTTGATGAATAGAAGCAGGGTGTGCGGCTTCAAATTCTTTCACAAATTGAAATAAAAGATCATACTGTTGATCTGAAATGACGGCTTCGTTTTGTACATAATATTTCCATTCATGGTATTGGAGACAGGCAATGGCTTGCAGATAATCTTGAGCTTGTAATTTCTCAAGGCTCAAAAAATCTATGGTACTTTGATACAGTTGTTTTTCTTGAATCTGTGAATACATGAACAGGATGAATAGAGGATTGGATAAACAGTTTTAAAAAGACTAAAGATTTGGGATAAAACCAAATTGAGTTCAAAGATAAGCGGTTTGGTCGGAAGATGAATTTGGAGTAAAAATAAATTAGTTTTATCTCAATTTGATTTGCACAATGGTCCAAAATTTTTGAGAAGTTGATATAGAATGAGTAAGACCAAGTAGTGTTATTAAAATTAGCTTTATTTGTGTGAGCCACCCGTAGGGCTTGGTGCAAAGCACCGAGCGATAGCGAGCCCGAAGGACGGCGACCCGTAAGGGGCACACCCCAATAATCCTTATGATTCTATTGAGACCGGAGCTGTATGTTGAGCAACTTGTTCTGCTATAAAGTCTGCCGTTATAGGCATGCCATCATAGTGCAGAATTTTGGTCAACCGCTTTGGATTTATTTCAAGTTCATTGATCAATAAGCTCCGCATCTGTGCATCGCGATTTTGTTCAACAACGAAGACCTGATCATGTTTCTCCAAAAAGTCCGAGACCTCAGATCCAAATGGAAATGAATTGATCTTGATTTGATTGACATGAATGTTTTGCTCATGCAATAAATCTATAGCTTCTTCACAGGCTGCAGTCGAAGTTCCGAAATAAAGTATAGCTTGTTTAGATTCCGAGTTTTTGATGTTAATTTCTGCGGCAGGAACGATGTCCTTTATGGTTTCCCATTTTTTAACCAGGCGTTCCATATTTCTTTGATAAGCGGCACCTTCTTCAGTGTATTTTGCATATTCGTCACGGGAACTTCCTCGAGTAAAAAAAGAGCCTTTGGTAGGGTGGGTGCCTGGGATAGTCCTGTAGCAAACTCCATCTCCATCCACGTCAAGATAGCGACCAAATGTAGAAAGTTGGTCAAGTTGTTCGGCATTCAAAACTTTGCCTCGATCCATCTGACGACTGTCATTCCATTCCAACGGATCGCTGAGATGATCGTTCATGCCGAGATCAAGGTCAGTCATCACGATCACCGCTGTCTGAAATCTTTCTGCAAGATCAAAAGCGGTTACGGTCATTTCAAAACATTCCTTAGGACTGGATGGAAACAATAATATGTGTTTTGTATCACCATGGGATGCGTACGCTGCAGCGAGGAGATCAGATTGTTGGGTTCGGGTGGGCATACCGGTAGAAGGTCCTCCGCGCTGAACATCGATGAGGACTGCAGGGATTTCGGCAAAATAGGATAAACCTAAAAATTCGCTCATCAATGAAACCCCGGGCCCGCTGGTGGCTGTAAAGGATCGAGCTCCATTCCAACCGGCTCCAAGGACCATACCCATCGCGGCCAATTCGTCTTCGGCCTGAACTATGGCAAAGCGGTTTTCTCCATCTACTACTCTAAGTTTTTGACACCATTTTTCGAAATTATTCATTACCGAAGTCGATGGGGTGATGGGATACCAAGAGCCCACAGTTGCTCCGGCATAGACTGCACCCAAGGCACAGGCGTTGTTGCCTTCGATCAGAATTTTATTCTTGTTCAGTTCTCTTGACTCAAGATGAAGTGGAAGAGGACAGGCAAAATGTTGCTTGGCATAATCGATACCCAAATGAAGAGCTTTGATATTGCCCGGAATCAGTTTTTCTTTTTTCTTGAATTGTTCCTGTATTAATGTTTCCAGAACTTCAGTGCTTATGTTGAGTAAGGCGGCCAAGGCTCCAACGTAAATTACGTTTTTCATTAGCAAATGGGTTCTTGCGTCATCGTAATGCGCAAGACAGAGCTCCATCATTGGAACAGGAATATAATGAATATCTGTCCGATTGAGATTTGTAAGATTTTTGGTAGAATCATACATAAGGTAGCCTCCGGATTTGACGGATTTGAGATCTTTATCAAAGCTCTGGGCATTGACAGCCACCATAATATCAATACCTTCCTTACGACCCAGATAAGCTTTTTCGTTTACTCGTACTTCATACCAGGTAGGGAGACCTTGAATATTGGATGGGAAAATATTTTTTGGACTTACCGGAATTCCCATTCGGAAGATCGCTTTGGCAAACATGTTATTAGCGCTGGCTGATCCGGTTCCATTGACATTGGCAAAACGAACTACCAAGTCATTGATACGATGTTGTTCCATTAAAGTTGACAGGCTTTTGGCGAATGATATAAATATTTTTGCATATCCCAAGCAGACGTTGGGCAACGCTCTGCGCACAGTCCGCAATGCAGGCAGACGTTTTCGTCTTTGATCATTACTCGTTGAGTAGGCAATACATCGGATACATAAAGATCCTGAGTAAGCTCATTGGCAGGCGCATTGAGTCTTGTTCTAAGATCTTCTTCGCTGCCGTTGGCGGTAAAAGTGATACATGATGTCGGGCAAATATCTACGCAGGCATCACACTCTATACATTTACTCGTAGTAAAGATGGTTTGAACATCACAGTTGAGACAGCGTTGAGCTTCTTTGAAGCCTATGTTCTGATCAAAGCCAAGCTCAACCTCAAGCAGTCTATTGCTGAGAGCATTTTTTTTGTCGGCATGAGGCACTTTGAAGCGGAGATCGTCAGAGGTTTGGTTGTCATAAGACCATTCATGAATCCCCATTTTTTGTCTAATGAGATTGGTCATAGGATGAGGACGATCTGAGTTTAGATCTTTGGTTTGGCAATACAGATCTATAGAGATCGCAGCCTGATGTCCTTGTGCCACTGCAGTGATCACATTCTTAGGGCCGAATGCTGCATCTCCTCCAAAGAACACTTTATCCAAAGTGGACTGAAATGTTTTTTCGTTCAATATCGGAAGTTCCCATTGATCAAATTGAATACCCAAATCGCGTTCTATCCATGGGAAGCTATTCTCTTGTCCAATGGCAAGAATGACATCATCAGCTTCCATATTGACCAATGTGCCGGTCGGAATTAGTTTCCGCTTTCCATTTTCATATTTAGCTTCAACAATTTCAAATTGCATTCCCACCAATTTTCCATTTTCAATAAGGAACTGTTTTGGAGAATGCATATTGTAAAATGGGATATCTTCATGCTGAGCATCTTCTATTTCCCATGGGCTTGCCTTCATTTCATTGAAAGGACTTCTTACTACAACTCTAACATCCTCACCGCCCAGTCGTCGTGAAGTTCTGCAGCAATCCATGGCAGTATTTCCTCCACCGATAACAAGAACTTTTTTTCCTATCTGATTCACATGTCCAAAGGCTACATTCGCCAACCATTCTATGCCTATGTGGATATTGGATTGGATTTCATTTCTTCCGGGAAGGTCTGCTAGATCTTTGCCTCTTGGAGCTCCTGTGCCTACAAAGACGGCATTATAATTTTTAGCCAGGATTTCATCTTTTAGGCTGTTTATTCGTCGAGAAAAAGTACTGTGAATTCCCAGATCAAGAATGTAGTTTACTTCCTCATTGAGTACGGTTTCCGGCAGCCTGAAGCTGGGAATTTGAGAGCGCATCATTCCACCTCCGGCGATCTGTTCGTCATACAGGTCTATTTCATAGCCTAGTGGGGCAAGATCTCTTGCAACTGTAAGAGATGCTGGACCTCCTCCTATAAGGGCAATGCGTTTTCCATTGGATTGCTTGGCCGGAGCCGGCATGAGAGAACTGACATCGCCTTTGTTGTCTGCCGCCACGCGTTTTAATCTGCAAATGGCCACAGGCTCGTCTTCTACACGACCTCTCCTACAAGCCGGTTCGCAGGGTCTGTCGCAGGTTCTTCCCAGAACACCGGGAAAAACATTGGAGACCCAGTTGATCATATAAGCTTCCGTATATTTTCCGGCTGCAATGAGCCTGATGTACTCGGGGACGGGAGTGTGAGCAGGGCAGGCATACTGGCAGTCCACAACTTTATGAAAGTACTCCGGATCTTGAATATTTGTTGGATTCAACGCAAGTAATTTTAAGGATGGCAAATATAGAGCAAACTTTGTAAAGCGCGAGCTATTCAGAAAGGAATTAGTTCTTCAATGCCAATGTAGAAACTGTGATTGTCCATTATAGCTTATGAAATCCGGTGGTTTTTAGCCTATTACGCGCATTGGCTTAGTCTTTATGTCCAAGCTCAGGCATCCAACTCAGTCGGGCAAATTCCTAGTAAGATCCTATTGATCAAGTGTGAGATTGCTTTTGGGCTTGATTATTTTACTCTATTTCTATTCGCTTTTAGCCAGGGACAAAGGTTGGTTTAAGATATATTTGACAAGCCATAACCAACTAAAATGCCTACTTTTGCGTTTTGATCAGAATAAGTTAGAGAAATGGGAAATTTTATAATGATATCGCAGTTTATGCTGAGCCTTGTAATTTTGGTTACTTTGCATGAATGCGGACATTTTTTTCCGGCAAAGTGGTTTAAAACACGAGTCGAAAAGTTCTATTTGTTTTTTGATCCTTGGTTTTCATTATTCAAAAAGAAAATTGGAGACACCGAGTATGGCATAGGCTGGTTGCCCTTGGGAGGTTATGTAAAAATTGCCGGAATGGTGGACGAGAGTTTTGATACAGAAAAGCTGAAAGAAGAGCCCAAAGAATGGGAATTTAGATCAAAAAAAACATGGCAGCGATTGATCATTATGATTGGCGGTGTTGTGGTCAATTTTATTTTGGGATTTTTGATCTTTGCTTTTTTGATATGGATCTATGGCAAAAGTTATATGCCAATGTCCGAAATGAAATATGGTATAGCGGTGGACAGTTTTGCTTACCAAATGGGATTTCGCGACGGTGATAGAATATTGAAACAAGGAGGTCAAGCCGTAGAACGATTTGATCGTGCAGAAATGCTGAAAGGAATTGTTTTGGAAAACAAACAGAACTTTGAGCTTGAGCGAAATGGTGAAACCATTCAAATACAGATACCTCAAAATCTGGTACAAGAATTGACCAAGCCTTCTGCAAAAGATCTTGAATTATGGAATATTCCTATGCCTGCAGAAGCATTCAAATTTTTTCCGGGCTCTGCAATGGAAAAAGCAGGATTTAAAGTTGGGGACCGATGTATTGAAGTCGATGGTCAAGCTGTACAATTTGCACATCAGGTTTCGAAAATATTGAACAAAAGAAAAAATATTTCTTTACCTATTGCTGTGATCAGAGGACAGGACACTATACGAAATGAAGTAAAAGTTGGAGATGACGGTCGGCTTGGGGTTTATTGGCCGATGATGGACAAGCATTATAAAGTATCTCATGATCAATATTCGTTTTTGGCTTCTCTGCCATTGGGTGTAAAGGAAGGCTGGGATTTATTGAGTAATCAATTGAAGGCATTTGGTAAAATGTTTTCAGGAGAAATTAAAGCAAAAGATTCTTTGGGAGGATTCGCTTCCATCGCCAATATGTTTGAAAAAACTTGGGACTGGTTTTCATTTTGGAGAATGACGGCTGTGCTTTCTATTATCTTAGGGTTTATGAATTTATTGCCTATTCCCGGATTGGATGGAGGGCATGTAGTGTTTTTATTGGTGGAGATGATCACAGGAAAGAAAGTTCCGGATTCTATTGTAGAGAAAGCTACATTGGTAGGATTTGTTTTATTGATGGGATTGATGTTGTATGCCAATGGCATGGATATATTTAGAATACTAGGGAAATAAGCTGATGGTCAATTATTTTGAATATTATGGTCTGCCGATAGGATTTCATATTGACCTGTCTGAATTGCGAAGAAAATATTATGCTAAAAGCAAAGAGCTGCATCCTGATCAAAATGGTTATGATAGCATGCTGTACAGCAGCATCAACAATCAGGCCTATCAGTGTTTGTTGCATCCAGTGACCAGGCTCAAGCATTGTTTGGAATTAGAACATATTGTGTTTTCACAGAATTCAATTTCAAAAAATCAAGAATTTTTAATGGAAATGTTAGACTATCATGAGGAGATTCAATCTGTGATTGAAGCACAGGATGAAGCTCAAATTGAAGAGTTTAAAGCAAACTGGAATCTTAAGCAAAAGTCCTGTATCGAGCATTTTAAAACAAGTCTGGATAAGTTAGGTAAATCTGATTTGAATGATAACGATCGAGAAGAGTTGGTAGAGTTGGTTCATCAGCTCAACTATTTGGAAAGAATCAAAAAAACTTTGCTACAAAATCCTGTTGAGGAACTTTAACACCAATCTCTCGCTGTATGGAAAACTTATTGTCTTCAGATCTTGCAACCGTTCAACACAGGATAGATTTTGAACATCTCAATAAGCTATTTCAAAACAATCCGACACCCGATTATAGCTGGAGAATAAAGAAGTTAGAGTTACTAGAAAAAAGCATATTCAAGTTTCAGAAAAAAATTCATGAGGCCTTACAAAGTGATTTAGGAAAATCCGAATTCGAAACCGATTCTTCGGAAATATTTCCTGTTCTTACAGAAATTAGAATGGCTAAATCTTATCTAAAAGACTGGATGAGATCCGACGAAGTTCCGACTCCGCTGAGCTTGATAGGAACCTCGTCAAAAATAATTTATCAGCCCAAAGGAGTTGTGTTGATATTGAGTCCATGGAACTATCCTTTTAATTTGGCTATCGGTGTGTTAGCTATTGCTATAGCTGCCGGGAACAAGGTAATTCTTAAGCCATCTGAATATCCTATAAAGTGTTCTCTTGTGATTCAAGAAATAGTTGATGAATGTTTTACAGCAGATGAAGTTATCATTAAGCATGGAGGAGGAGATCTGGCAGCCGAACTTTGTAGCCTGCCCTTTCACCATATTTTCTTTACGGGATCGGGGGATAAAGGGAAAAAAGTGCTCAAAGCAGCTGCAGAGAATTTGACTCCGGTAAGTCTTGAACTTGGAGGAAAGTCACCGGCTATAATCTTGGAGTCGGCGGATTTGAAACTAGCTGCAGAGCAGTTGATCTTAGGCAAAACACTGAATGCGGGTCAAACCTGTATTGCACCTGATTTTGTATTGATCCATGAATCAAAGAAAGATCAATTTATTTCTTATTATTTATCCGAACTAAGGTCTAGCTGGTTTTCTGAGGGAACACTGTCCAAAGATTTTTGTTCGATTATTAATAAAGGTCATTTCTTGCGATTGAAAAAATATTTGGATGAAGCTAAACAAAGAGGAGCAAGGATTTTGGGAAATGAATTATTGGACGAAGCCAATCTTTGTTTCGGACCTGTGGTGGTAGATAAGGTGGACAGCTCATTTGCAATGATGCAAGAAGAAATATTTGGTCCAATTTTACCTGTACTAAGCTACAAGTCTGAGGATGATTATCTTAAAATTCTAAGCTCTATGGACAGGCCTCTATGCCTGTATGTATTTGGAAAGAATAAAAAGAAAATAGAGTCTGTGATTTCCAATACAAGATCCGGTGGGGTAAGTGTGAATTCTGTTTTTCTCAATTACTGCAATTATCATCTTCCGTTTGGAGGAGATTTTCAAAGTGGAATGGGATCCTATCACGGGAAGTTTGGTTTTGAAACATTTAGTCATAAAAGAAGCATAACAATGCAATCTCATCGACTCCCATCTACTTCCAAAATTTTTATGGCGCCGTATAATGCAATAAAGACTCGGATTAAAAATTTTGTGTTGCGATATTTGTGATGATGAAGAATTAAGAAGCGAATTGAAATGGAATTTATTTTGAAATTTTAATATTAAAAAGATGCTGTTATTATCAATACCAGTTTGTCAATAAAACTATAAATCAAACAATGAAAAAAATTATTTTTCTTTTTTTGGGAATAAAAATGGCTTTGAGCTTAACGGTTGGAGAGGCTCAAAATAAGCAGATCAATTTGGAGGATATTATAGAGAAGTCTGTATTTTCTGCCAAGTCTGTTCCCGGATTCAATTTTATGAATGATGGATCCAGCTACAGCAAGCGAGTAAAAAATAAAATCGTCAAAATTGATATTGCAACTGGGCAAGAGAAGGAAGTTTTATTTGATGCAGAAGGGATTTTGCCTAATGGTTTTGATCAATACAGACTGTCTGCCAATGAAACTAAGATCATTTTATTCTCAAATTCACAAGCTCAGTATCGACATTCATTTTATGCAATAGTCTCAGTATTGGATTTGAAAACAAAAAAACTTACAACTATTTATAATGGCGCAAAAATAATGTATCCTGAACTAAGCCCCGATGAAAGTAAAATATCCTTTGTTTTTCAAAATAATTTGTGTATCCAGGATCTTGTGTCAAACAAGATCACACAGGTTACAAAAGATGGCAAACAAAATGAGATAATCAATGCGGCCTCTGATTGGGTTTATGAGGAGGAATTTGTTCTTACTTCTGCACATCGCTGGAGTCCGGACAGCAAATCAATTGCTTTTATCCGGTTTGATGAGTCAAAAGTGAAACAATTTACTTTGGAATATTACAAGGATAAGCAGTATCCGGAGCCCTATCAATTCAAATATCCAAAAGTTGGAGAAAAAAATTCTGATGTCAGTTTATGGATTTATAAAATAAAGAGCAAGAAGCTCAAAAATGTGGATCTTAATGGCCAAATGTCCGGCGAATATTATATTCCAAGATTGCAGTGGACAAGAGATCCAAATATTTTGAGTTTGACAATATTGAACCGATGGCAAAATCATTTAAAATTACTGGCTGTAAATACAGAGTCCAATGCAATAAGTTTACTGCTTGAAGAAAAAAATAAATATTATGTCGATGTGCATGATAATTTATATTTTTTAAATAATGGGTCGCAATTTTTATGGTCAAGTGAAAAAGATGGATACAATCAATTGTACCTGCATTCCATGAAGAATAATGAAGTAAAACAATTGAGTTATGGAAGTGAAGAAATGACTGAGTTTTATGGATTTACGATTGATGAAAAGAGGATTTATTATCAGAGAACTGCTCAACGTGGATTAGAGCGAAAATTGGTTCAACTTGATATTGAGTCCGGAAAGAGTAGAGTAATGACTATGGATAAAAGTACTACAAAAGTACAAATGTCTCCCGGAGCAAAGTATTTTGTTTTCCAACAATCTGATATCAATACACCACCTGTAATTTCTATTAGAGATCAGGAGGGAAACTTGTTGAAAGTTTTGGAGGATAATCAAGATTTGAAACAGAGATTGAAGGAATATCAACTTTCTACTATTCATCTAACCGGAATCTTGAATAGAAATGCACAAGAATTAAATGCATTAATGATATTTCCGCCGAATTTTGACTCAACGAAAAAGCATCCAGTTTTCATGCATTTATATGGCGGCCCCGGAAGTCAGCAAGTATTGGATTCTTGGAATGCTATGGGAAATTTCGGTTGGTTTCAAATGTTGGCACAGAAAGGGTATATTATTTTGGTAGTGGACAATAGAGGTACAGGAGGAAAGGGAGAGGAATTCAAAAAAATGACCTACCTTCAGCTTGGAAAATACGAGACAGAAGATCAGATAGATGCCGCCAAGTATATGGCGAGTTTAAAATTTGTAGATCCGGAAAGAATTGGAATATTTGGATGGTCGTATGGCGGATATATGTCATCTCTTTGTTTGCTCAAAGGAAATGATGTATTTAAGTCTGCTATTGCTGTGGCTCCTGTAACCAATTGGAAATGGTATGACAGCATTTACACCGAGCGCTACATGAAAGATGATAAAGAGAATAAGGCAGGATATGATGAAAACTCTCCGGTGAATTTTACCGATCGACTCAAGGGAAACTATTTGCTGGCACATGGTTTGGCAGATGATAATGTTCATTTTCAAAATGCAGCCGAGATGATCAATGCGTTGGTAAAGAATAAAAAGCAGTTTGATCTCTATGTTTACCCAAATCGAAATCATGGAATTTATGGAGACAATGCACGCTATCATCTTTATGATAAAATGACTCAATTTATTTTAACCAAAATATAAATATTAGTTTATGAGTAAGTTTATTTTTTATTTCATCATTGTTATAGTAGCTTTTTTGGCTTGCCAACCAAGCATGAAGCTTGTGAATCCTAAGTTTGATTCTCCGGATTGGATTGTTGGGAAGTGGAAAGCAGCAGACAAGGAGTATTATGAGAAATGGATAAAAGTTGGTGTGAATGAATATTCCGGTGTAGAGTATTCTATGGAATCGGGAACCTCTGACATCACTGGAATATTAAGGATTTTTAAATTGAATAAGGAATGGTTTTATGAAGCCAAAGTAAAGCAACATAATAATGAACCAATTTTATTTAAATATATTCCTGATCCACAATGGCAATTAAAATTTGAAAACGATAAAAACGATTTTCCACAAATCATTTCTTATAAGATTTCTACAGATAGTGTGATGACAACATTAATTCAAACTTTGGATGGATCCAAAAAGGAAATGATCAATTATAGAAAAGTGGTGAGTCAATGAGCACGGTAGAAATTATCAATCGGAAGGCGACTCATTTATATTTTTTTATTCAGACTTTTGAGGCCGGAATAAAATTGACAGGAACCGAGATCAAATCAATAAGGGAGGGGAAAGCCAACTTAAGTGATGCTTATTGTGCATTTGATGGTCAAGAATTGTGGGCATACAATATTCATATCTCAGAATATGATCAGGGCTCTTACCAAAATCATGACCCTAAGCGGAGAAGAAAACTGTTGTTAAAAAAGAACGAACTTTCTAAACTTGAACGAAAAGTGAAGGAGAAAGGTAATACAATAATTCCTTACAGAATATATTTTAATGAGAGAGGTTTCGCTAAACTTGAAATAGCATTGGCAGGTGGAAAGAAATCATTTGATAAAAGAGAAAGTCTGAAAGAGAAAGATCAACAAAGAGAATTAGACAGGACATTAAGAATAAAATAAATGCAAAGCGTTCAGAGATAATATTCATTAGTAAACCCAAATTTTTTGAATCATGATATCGGACTTTATAATATACAATTGATTGTTTCTAATTTCATGATCACACAATGGTTGTCCATTGAGGGAAAACAGTTGAATATCTCTGTTGGTTTGCAATAGATCTGCAAGTTGTTTTTGAGACATAACAGAAGGGAGATAAACTCGAGAATGATTTTGCCCTGTTGAGCTGTTGATCAATTCTACAGGTTCAACATGGAATACTCCCAGCCCATGTGAAAATACAACTATCTTTTTAAAATATTCATCATAATGGATGTCATATACCGGAACAAGATCAAATTGATGTCGATTATAATCTTTCCAGCTCTGTCCACCGTCCGTACTCACATATAGACCGAATTCACAGCCTGCATAAAGAACTTGGTTGCTTCTTGGATCAATATACACCGAGTGGAAAGGAATATCGGGCAGGCCATTCGAAATGGAATTCCAGGTCTGTCCGTTGTCATAAGATTTAAATAAATGATCTGATCCAAAACCCGCTAAACAAACAATAATGTTGCCGGTAGGATCAACGGCTATGTCATTGACAATTCGTTGAGGAAGGCCCGATGAAATTGAATTAAAGGTATTAGTTTGAGTATTGTAGTGAAATAATTTTGCAGCATTTAGACTACTACCATATGTGCTTAGATAAAGACTATTGGAATGTAGAGGATGTCCAATGAGTGAATGTATGGCATTATTGCTTGGAGTTTTTATTGCAAGAAAACTCGTGTCGTTTAGTTTGCCCCTTAGTAATTCTTTGGCTCCACAAAATATGAAATAAGGGCTTTGCTTTTGGATGAAAAATTGAGATGCAAAGCCGTTGGCATCATTTGCAGGAATTAGACTAGTCCATTTTTGATTTTTGTAATGATCCAAATTCATGTATTGAGTTGCAATGTAAACATGTGTAGTGTCAAACGGATCAATGGCGCTGCATATTCCATCCCCATAATGAATTCTCTTCCATTGTAGATTTTGATTGCATACTGCAGAGGAGTTATCCTGTAATCCTCCAATGTATTTTAAATTAAACAATGGATTAACAGAGGCCTGATAAAATTGACTACAGACAAGTCCGTCATTGCAAGAATAGAAATTTTTTCCAAAATCATCCGATCTGAATAATCCTCCATCTGTAGCTAAGTAAATTTTATTGGCATCTTTTGGATTGCTTATCAGATCATGACAGTCTGCATGAACTCCCTGACGATATAAAAAAAGATTAGAAAATTTTAATCCTGTTCCTGTTGTGTCAGAATAAACGTCTACACCTCCGGCTATAATCTTAGTAGCATCATTCGCTTTATACAGGAGAGAATTTGCATACCAGCCTTGAAAGTCTGTAATGTCGGGAACGGCCATAGTGTATTGTGAGTCCCAAAAATTGTCTGTTCTGTATGCCTTTATTGCTGTGTAAATATCAGAACATAAAATCATGTTTTTGTCCGGATTATTTGGGAAAGCTGCAAACATGATTCGGCCCTGATATTGATTTTGATCTTGCAATATTATTTTTTTCCAGTTTTTTCCACTGTCTTTTGTTTTGAATAAACCATAATCAGAATTTCCAATACCGGAACAAACCGAAATCATTTCATCAGGGCGCAAAGGATGAATGTATAAATGAGTTATCATTCTTTTGTTAAACAATAATGTCCAATGATTGCCATTATCTTGTGAACTGTATAGCCCTGCTGTGGAAGCAAAGTAATAAGTATTTGAGCTTTGATTTTTTGTTATTTGATAAATTCCCTCATATTCGTTTTGTTGAAAGGAGTGTACTTTAGTCCAATTTTTTCCATTGTCTATGGACTTTAATAATCCGATTCCCCAAAATCCACGAAGAGTTCTTTTGTCCTTTCCGCCGTCTGTTCCTTTGTTATTATAGATTTCACCTGTTCCAATGAAAATAACATTTGGATCTTGCGGGTCTATGTAAATCGAGTTCACTGATAAGCAAGGAAAGCCTGTAGGAACCTGTTGCCATGCTTTTGGTCCAATTCCTCCTTTTGTAGATTTCCATAATCCTCCACTTGCTGTACCTACCCAAATCGTGGCCGTATCTCTTGGATCAATTGCTATGCATAATGTTCTTCCGGCAATTTGGTTTGGCCCTATAGAGGTCCACGGAGCTTTGGATCTGTAGGAATGATTTGATTTAAAATCCAAATAAACTCTATACGCTCTTTCATACACGTTAAAAGGCCTTGAGTCAAATGGGTAGCTATCGATTTGATCTTGATCCATAAATGCACTCATGGCTTCTTGCTTTTCTGTTCTTGTTTCGTCCGAGAACTTACATCCTGATGAAAACAAAAAAAGAGCAAGGAATATTAAACTAGACTTGGTCATGATTTGCAGTTAGATTCAAATTTTATTTGGATGAGCAGACATTAATTGATAGTCTTCAATCATTTGTGATAAAGCTTCCGATGCGTTTGCAGAATAAACTTTAAGATTGGATCGATTTGGTTTAGCCTGGTCTATGTTGGGATTTTTATCTATATAAATAATAGGAATCGATCTTGGAGCATAATGGATGAGTCCTGCTGCCGGATAAACTGCAAGTGAGGTGCCAATGATAACAAGCATCTCAGCTGTTTCTACGATATCTATAGCATCAGCAATTTTAGGAACATCTTCGCCAAACCAAACGATATCCGGTCTTAGAGGAGAACCTAATTCGCATAAATCATCATGGTTTAGATCTTTGTCCCAGCGATAACGCAAATTTGGATTTAGGCTGCTTCGAACAGAACGAAGCTCACCATGCAAATGAAGAACCTCAGAAGAGCCGGCTCTTTCATGAAGATCATCCACATTTTGAGTAATGATGGAAACAGTATGAAATTGTTCTAGAGCAACCAAAATTTTATGAGCTTCATTTGGTTTGGTATTGAGTAATTGTCTCCTGCGTTCATTATAAAATTGGTTGACCAAAGTTGGATTTTTTCTCCAAGCTTCAGGGGTTGCAACTTCTTCTATTTTATGTCCTTCCCACAATCCTCCTGCATCGCGAAATGTTTTAATTCCACTTTCAGCACTTATTCCTGCTCCTGTCAAAACCACTATTTTCATATCTCGCTATTACAAATGGATTCTATGAATTGACTGATTCATTATTATCATTTACATGAATACCCTGTATAGTTTTCAGGGCTTAGTTCTTCAAATTGTTGAATGAGATTTTTAGAAACCGGCAATTGCCGCACATATTCCAAATATTCCTCTTTGGTAATACTGTTTTTGCCTCTTGTAAATTGTTTTAGCAGTTCATAAGCATTTTCTACTTTTTCTTTTCTTAGAATACTTTGAACAGCTTCTGCGAGAATGATGTATTGTGAATTTAGGTCAGAATTTATTTTTTCTTTATTGATTATAATTTTATTCAAACCTCGACGTAGAGATTGAAAAGCAATCCAACTATGAGCCAGCGGAACTCCTATATTTCTAAGAACTGTGCTGTCTGTAAGATCGCGTTGCAATCTTGAGATGGGAAGTTTCTCAACAAAATGTTGTGCTATTGAGGTAGAGAGACCTAAATTTCCTTCTGCATTTTCGAAATCAATAGGATTTACTTTGTGAGGCATTGCAGAAGATCCTACTTCTCCGGCAATGACTTCTTGTTTAAAATAATCAAACGAAATATAGGTCCAAACATCTCTACACAGATCTATTAAAATAGTATTGAGTCTAATGATCATTTGATAATATTCGGCAATATCATCATAATGTGCAATTTGAGTGGTATAATGCTGTCTCTTGAGACGCAATCTTTGAGAAACAAATCGATCTGCCCATGATCTCCATTCGATGTGGGGATAGCTCACGCAGTGAGCATTAAAACTTCCTGTCGCTCCTCCAAATTTCGCTTCGAACGCAAATTCTTTCAATTGGTTTGATAGCTTTTCTAATCGTTCCGAAAAAACCAAAAATTCTTTGCCCATTGACGTTGGGCTTGCAGCCTGTCCATGGGTTCTCGCCAGCATGGGGACGGGTTTCCATTCCAAGCCTTTGTTATGAATCAACTCACAAAGCGAAATGACTTCAGGTACAATAAGTTGGTTATTGGCATCTTGCAATGACAGGGGTATAGCCGTGTTATTGATATCCTGACTCGTGAGACCGAAATGCACGTGCTCTACAAAAGAATTTAGTCCAATTGGTTTGATTTTGGATTTGATAAAGTATTCTAAGGCTTTAATATCATGCCTGGTGGTTTTTTCAATTTCTTTTATTTCTAGATAATCTTGTTCATTAAATAATTGATATAGTGAATGCAATTGTTTTTCTTGTTCTGATGTCAGAGGGTCTGTTATTACTCCGGATTTAAACAATTCAATAAAATACAAAAGCTCAACTTTTAGCCTGTATTTAAACAATGCAAATTCAGAAAAGTATTGACCTAATATTTCCGTTTGTTCTTTGTATCTACCGTCTATGGGCGAAATATTATAATTCATTGTTGATTCGTTTATCCGATAGCATCAGATTTAAATAAATATTTTCCACCTATTCTAAAAATCATCCAGAAAAATAAAATATGAATAGTCCCAAAAAATTCAAAACTTAGCAAATGATTGGGGAATGCAGCAACCAAAGCATTATCTACCTTGGGTGCATGACATAAATAAATGTAATTGGAATGTAAAAAATAGTTCACTAAGCCTACAATTCCCAGAATTAAGTGACCAATAAGCCATATCCATGCAAACGACCATTTTCTAGGTATCCATTTCCATACAAATAAAATATAGAATGGAAATAATATAATCGTAGAGTGACTCCAATAATAATCTATTATTAGGTATGGTGAATAACCATGCGTCAGTTCCGGAGTAAGAATGCTTTGTATTCCTCCACCCAAAGCCAACAAAGCTAAAAATTCATACATCCAATGTTTTCTTGTGTAAAGTATCAAAAGACATATTATGTAAGAAATAGTGCACATGTGGAGAGGCAAGCTGTCTTGGACTGTAAACTTTCCTTCAATAATTATATAAGTAAAATAGAGAATTTCTCTTATAAAATAAATCCAAAATAATACCAATTCAAATTTTGATAGTTGATTTCTTTGTTTAAAGAACAGGCCTAAAAAAATAACTGTAGCGATATAAACTAAAGTACCTATAATTCCCCATTGATAGGTAGCAGAGTCAGAAGGAATTAAATAATGTTCATGCATAAATGGGAATTAATGGAGGGCAGGCCTTATGACCAATTGTTTGACGACATCGGCTTCTATCTCCATCCATCGGTCTAATCTTTTGTACACCTGTTCTTCCGGAAAATAGTTCAATGCCATCTTGACATAAATATGTCCGTGTTTGGCTTCTGAAGTCCAGAGCATTTTATAAAATTTTTTGAGCTCGACATCACCAAGATGTTCGGAGACTAATCTGAATCGTTCTGCGCCTCTGGTTTCTGCAACGGAGGCAATCAACAGTCGGTCTAAAAATCTTTCTTTAATTCCGGAGTGGCACTGTTGGAGTAAGGCTTTGATATAAGGATCTTCTTGAATGCTGTGTTGCAATTGAATCCCTCTTAGAGCCATCAAATCGTAAACCAGCTTAAAATGCTCCAATTCTTCCAATGCGGTTTCAATCAGTTCAGGAATAATTTCGACCCGATCCGGATATTTTGCAACAAAACTCATGGCCATAGCTGAAGCTTTGCGTTCGCAATCTGCATGATCAAGAAGAAATAGATCGAATTGAGCCATAACCGCCTCTATCCAATCCTGAGGACTGGGGAAGCGAATGTCTATATTAAGCTTCATTGTAAATTATTAATTATTGAACATCAAGTACATAAGTACCATGAGGCCAATGGTAATGCCAACAGCAATGAGAATAAATTTTTGAGCTTGTTTTCTTTCTTCGACTTTGTTTGGTTTAGTCATTTTACTAGGATTTAAAAGGCTAAGTTAAGAAAATTTTCTTAAAAAGTCATTCACTTTTTCATCTGTTTTTATATCAGATAATTGCAGCGGTTTTGTGAGTTTTATTCCTTCCAATGTTTTGCATCGGCTCATCGCAACATAGACCTGTCCATGCTCGAAAGCGCCTGAACCAAGATCAATAGTAACATGTTCAAAAGTCTTGCCCTGACTCTTGTGAATGGTGACTGCCCAAGCCAAACGCAGTGGAAACTGGCTAAAACTGCCGATAATTTCAGATTGAATTTCGGAAGATGTATTTTGGATTTCTTTATACCGGATCATCTCCCATTGTTCTCTTTCTATCTCAATGGGTTTATCTGTTCCTTCTATCTGAACATGGATCCTGTCTAATTCACATTTTGTTACTATAGCCAGACTGCCATTGACAAATCGTTTTGATTGATCATTTTTGATCATCATAATTTGTGATCCTTCTTTAATTTTTAAAGCAGCATCAGTAGGGTATTGTGATGTGAGCACCTGCCCTTGAATATTGGCCTGATAAGTATACAGAGTTGAAGAGAGTTCATTCAATTTGTTTTGATTTATAAAATCTGCAGTGCGGTTTGTAGAGCATAAATGAATGCTTAATTCGGTATCAGTTTGCTTATTGATAAAACATCGCTCATTGATTTCGTCAATGAGATCATAATCCATATCGTTCTCTCTGATATGTTGAAGCAAGCCGATAAAATATTTTTCTTTTTGTCTAAAAATTTGATTCAATTCAATCATTTCAAAATGGACGAGGTTTTGAAAAACTCTAGAAGCAAAAAAATAGGGATTGTCATATTGCTTTAGGAATAAGTATTTTTCTTCAGGATTTAATACCGGAGGCAATTGATAAAGGTCGCCAAAGGCTACAAGCGGTATTCCGCCGAAAGCTTCATCCTTAGAGCATTGCTGTTTTAATATTTGATCTATATGATCTAATAGATCAGCTCTTACCATGCTGATCTCATCGATAATAATAAGATCTAGATTTTTTAGTAATGATTTTGAAATGGGTTTGTAATCTTTGGATGAAAATAAACCGAAAGGAAATTTGAAAAAGGAGTGGATGGTTTGGCCTTTTACATTGATGGCTGCAATGCCTGTTGGGGCAAGGGTGATGTACTTTTTTGCAGTAATTTTTTTAAACACATTGAGTAGGGTAGATTTTCCGGTACCTGCTCTTCCGGTAATGAACAACATGCCTTTGCAGTTCTCCATTCTGTCCAGAGTATAATGATGCTCTTCACTAAATTGATAAATTGGAATTTGGTCTATCATTCCATATTTTTACTTTAGAATCCGCATTTTTATTTTTAGCCCATTTTATTAAGGAAAAATTTTAAGAGCTGAGAGAGAATCTGCAATAAGCTTCATTGAATCAAATAGGTTTTGAGATAACGGTTAATAAAAACTATCCTACAGAAAAATTACATTAAGTAAATTAATCGATTTCTTTGGCCAAATATATTAATACCGGAAAGTGGTCAGAATAACCATAATTATAGGTATTACCGGAAAAAGTTCGTTTTGGATAGTTCTTGTAATGCCCTGTTGTTTCAATCATAAAATCTTTTCGATAGATTTGATTTTTATAAAAATAAAATCTTCCTTTATCTTTATTCAATAAATTTTTTGAGAAAACGATTTGATCAAACAAGCTCCAGCTGTCGTCATGAGCTAAGGTTCCCTCTCCTTGTGAAAAGTTCTTAAAAAAGGGGTTATAAAAGTCACCCGATTGTAATTCTTCCTGATCTTTCTTTGCATGGAGAGAGACGGTCATGCTTTTATTGTCGGGATTATCATTGAGGTCGCCCATCACAATAAAACTTGCATCAGGCTCAACTTGGGCAATACTATCTGCAATATGTTTGTTGATTTCTGCTGCTAACATTCTAAAGGGTTCAGTAAACGCTTCTCCTCCTCGTCTGGAAGGCCAGTGGTTTACAGTAACGTAAATGATTTGATCTTTGAGTTTGCCTCGTACTAACAGAACATCTCTCGTATATTTAATATTTCCATTTTCATCATATATTGGCACAAATACAGTTTCTGCTCCGAGTACAGTAAAATATTTGGATTGATACAGTAAAGCCACATCTATACCTCTTGCGTCCTTGGAGTCGAAATGAACAATTTTGTATTTTCTTTGAGCTAATTTTTCGGTTTGAACTAAGTCTTCCAATACTTTTCTGTTTTCGATCTCACTAACTCCTAAGACAGCGACACCGTCTGGATTGAGTTCAGTGCCCAAAGCTTCCAATACTGTAGAAAGTCGTGTCAATTTATCTCGATACTTTTCTTCGGTCCAGGCTCTAGGTCCTTGAGGTAAAAATTCTTCATCATTGATTTTGGGATCATCTTCTGTATCAAACAAGTTTTCCAAATTGTAAAATCCAATTGTTGCTATTTGAGCTTTCTGGCTCAAAAGATGATTTGACCGCGTAGTACAAGATACAGTCAAGCAAAAACAGATTCCCAATATATTAGCAAAGTATTTCATTTGTAATTGATTCAATTTTATTCTTTTAATTAAAAGTTGACCAAACTTAATCTTTTGATCATATAGCCATTTAAATCTATTGACATCCATTTTTAAATGAATATCTTTGAAAGAAACACAAAGATATAACAATGTTTGAGCCGGAGAGTAGAAATACTTGGTTTGATCGGTAAGGCTTAATTGGCCTGCTCTTTGGAACCCTTTTTATTTTTAGTTCGCTTGACTTTTTGAAAAGTCTGATTTTTAGGAAGTCTGAAGGCGATTGAACACACTATCTTTTATATTGAATAGGGTAGTGTGAAATTATACAGCTGAAAACTAATTGGATCAGTCTATAAAAATATCTTCTAAAAATTTTGTTATATTAAATAAGAAGAATTATATTTGCAATGAAAAGCGATCCACACTATTTCTTCTTTTGGTATTTAATTTACCGGTTTTATGTGAATGCAAAAGAACACATGATCGTATAAAGTTGCTTGATGAAGGCGATTTTATTTTTAATTGACATTTAATTTTGCATTTTATGAAGCCATATTTATTTTTAGTAGTTTTATTTTTATTTCCGATTTTAGTTTTTTCACAGGGTAAATGGAATTTGTTGACGCAAAATCCTTATAGTACCTTTGATGATGTAGCCATGTCTCCGTCCGGAGAAATTTTTGCTTCTGTCTCAAACAGAGATCTAGTTATTTCCAGTTCAGATTTGGGCAAGCACTGGACTGTTATCCCTGAAATTGAAACTCCCGTTAATCCTTATAATTTCAGGCATACCTTGGAGTTCTATGGGACAACCTTAATTAAATTCGTTTGGTACTTTGGCCCTTATGGTATTGTCTATAAAGATGGGAAATTTCAATCCGATTCTGCTCGTAATTGTCAAAAACTTTATCTGTTAGAATCTATGGAGCATCCACAGTATTATAAAGATAATCTGTATATAGGTAAAGAAAATAAAAGTGTTTATATTTTGGATTCCAATTGGTGTTCCTACAACAAAATTATTACTGATGGAGATGTAGTTCAACTGTTTGTATATCCTAATGCTGTGTATGGAATCGAAAGATCAGACAAAGGGACTTACCTTGCTTATACTTAGGATATTCAAGCTAAGCAGTCCAAGCTATTAAGTCCTGCTATAGTAAACTATTCTTTTTCAAATTGCCATATTACCAGTCAGGGAGTCATATTCAAAAGCTTTAAGGGTGGTGGTCTATATAAATCAATCGATGGTGGGATCAAATTTGAGCAGGTCATGTTCAATCAACAATCTGGGGCGCAAACACAATTTGTTGAAATGGTTAATACTATGAATAATGATCTTCTAATAAGAACTGAAGGAGGGTTTTACCTAACAGATCCTTACGGAAATAGTTATACTTATTTACATGGGCTGTCTCAGAATGTTCCTCAAAATATAAGAAAATGGATTGTAAGGGACAGCAACACTGTTGTTGTTTTGGCAGAGCAAGATACTCGCCAGTTGGAATTGTTTATTTACAGCAAAGAATCCTCTTGGCAACCACAAACCAGTAATGTTCACAGGTATAATATATTTAGAATTTTAAAATTGGCAGACGGAAGACTTTGTGGATCATTTGATGAAAGTACCATAAACAAAGTTTCTTCTGATGAAGGATTGACTTGGAGTAATTTTACTTTTGATAGTAGTGCTGTGATCAGGGTCATTAATATTGACACTAGTTCTGATATTCTATTAACTCAAAAGGCCAAGCTATACATAAGTTTTGATAAAAACAAAAATTGGTTAGATATAACACCGGTAACCGAAGCAGCAAATCCTGAGGTGTTTTATTTTCAGAATGGTCGGATTGCTTTCTTGGTAAAATGGCCGAGTGGAAAAAGAGATGTTTATCTTTCTTCTGATTTTGGAAAAACATGGAAGAAACGTTTGAATGATATTGGTTTTTATCCAAGCCTTTACTATGCAATAGATAAAGTCAACAATTGGATACTGACGATTTATCCTTCCAATTACGGTACAGTTTATAAAAGTGCAGATGATGGGTATAGTTGGGCGATTGATGATAGATTCAAGGAATTCCATCGTGTTTCGGATTTAAAAATCCAAGCAGATGGTACCATGTTGGCAGCTGCGAAGAGAGATTCGGACGGATTGGCAGGAATTTTTATTTCAAGAAACAATCAGTCTTTCCAATTATTATCTCAGGATCTATCCAAAAGTAATTTTCAAATATTTGACAAATATTATCCGGACATTCTTGCTCTTTCCCTTGAAAGGGGAATTTTGCGTGTTGATGTCAATACAGGAGCAATAACAGCAAAGTACAATGAGGGTTTACCAATTGTATTGCCGGGAAGTGATTTTATATGGATCAATGGTATGATTTGGGATAAGGATGATCAACTTTATATTTCTGTAGGATTTGACAATATGTATAAGAATGAGATAGGATTTGTAACCGCTGTTGAGTCTACTTCGAAAGGAAGTAATTTGGGGCAACTTCAATTTTACAACAATAGATTATATCTTGAGACCAAAGATGAAATAAACATAAGCTCATCGGTGGTTCTTGAGATTAGTGATGTAGTTGGAAGGACAATTTTTAAAAGCAAATTGGGAAAAGATCAGTTACTGTCAGGATACGAAATTCCATTTCAAGCGCAAGGTATTTATTGTATACAAGTGATAGACAAAGTGAAGCAGCAGATATGGCGAAGTAAAATATCTGTAGTGAGATAAAAAATATTATTGAACAAATCCTAATGAAATTACTCATTAGGATTTTTTTTTTTTTTT
>DEQQ01000027.1 GCA_002360455.1 Saprospiraceae bacterium UBA3362 | reverse complement strand
TACTGAAGAATTAAAAACACTAATAAATAAATCCAAAGGATATCTACAAAATGCCAATATCGTCTCACAAGATTCAATCTGAGTAATCTTGCTGTATTTATTTCAAATTTGGTAAAATAGGCTGTAAAAAAACTAACCAATAAAGCAGCAATCCCACCAAGAACATGCAAAGCATGTAATCCCGAAAGCAGATAAAGAAAAGAACCGGAAACATTCAAATTGATTGTTATCCCTTGACTAAATAATGCTTTCCAAGAAACAATTTGCATCATAAGAAATCCAAGACCAAATACCATGGTCAACAAGATTCCTTGTTTGTATTTTGACTCTATACCGCTTTTGAAAGAGCGATAAGCCCATTCCATCAGAAAGGAAGAAATGATAATTAAAATCGTACTAAAGAAAAAAGCTTGAGGAAGTTTGAATTCATACCAATTTCCTGCCGGTTTTCTAACCAAATATGCACTTGTTATAGCCCCAAACATCATACTTATAGAAACCATTCCAATCCAAAGTCCAAACTTCAAAGCTTGAACTTTACTTGGCGCTAATTCTTTATTTGTCATTTGAACAACTCCCATTAGATCAGATAATTTTGAATTACAAAAAAGAAAAGAACTAATGGTAAATAAACAAACGAAAAGAACATCAAATTTCTAGCAGATATTCTATCATTGTTTTTATATAGTTTCAAACCAAATAAAGCATAAACGAGAACTAATGATACCACTCCAATTATGGTCAAAATAGAATAATTGAATACTAATGCTGTAGGAATAAAAATAAGCAGAGTACTCAATGAATAAATTGACGCATAAAGACCAAACTTAGGGTCCGGAGCTCCATCTATATCTTTGATTAATTTAAATCCTGCCTTAGTATAATCCGAATGTCCCAACCAAGCTATTGCCCAGAAATGCGGAAACTGCCATAAATATTGAATTGCAAACAAATTCAACGATTCCAAACTGAGATGACCCTGAGCAGCCACACTTGCAATGAGAGCCGGCAATGCTCCGGGTATAGCTCCAACCGGTATGGCCAATGTAGAAAAGCGTTTGAGCGGAGTATATACAAATGCATACAGAATAAAAGAAAGCATGCCCAGTGTTGCGGCCAAAGGATGAATAGCCGACAGCGCAACAATGCCTAAAACACAAAACAAGCCACTGAGCAAGACTGCTGCCGAAACAGACATTCTTCCGTCTGCCAATGGTCTTGCCATTGTTCTTGTCATCAGCTTGTCATAATCACGTTCGAGAACTTCATTCAGAATATTGGCTCCGAAGGTGACAAACATTCCACCGACAAACAATAATGAAAAAATCAGCCAATCCCATCTGCCTGCAGCGGCAATGATATAGACCAATAACGAGCATAGTACAACCATTAAGCTCAGTTTGAACTTAACCAATAAACCTAAATCGTGGATAAGGTTATAGTTTTTAGTATGTACTTTGCTGTTCATTTAAAATCGTACACCAGTAGATTAATGAGAGCTTTGTTTTTCTCCTTCTTTTAATGGCACATGTTGCTGAATAAACTCATTGCCATCTTTTCCATAGTCATAAGCCCATCTTGTAACTGTAGGAATTTTTCCCGGCCAATTTCCATGCCCTGCCTCAATAGGAGTTGTCCACTCCAATGAGTTTGAGCCCCAAGGATTCTGTGTTGTTACTTTTCTTCCGCGATACATACTCCAAAAGAAATTTACAACAAAAACCAATTGAGCTAAGAAAGTGATAATGGCCGCTATGGTGATAAATTTGTTCATATCTGAGAATCCGGAGAAAGCATCAAAATTATCAAATCTATAATACCTTCTTGGAACTCCCGCCATTCCTAAATAATGCATCGGACCAAACACTGCGTAGGCCCCTATCATAGTAATCCAGAAGTGAATTTTGCCAAGAGTCTCATTCATAAAACGACCAAACATCTTAGGAAACCAATTGTAAACCCCCGCAAACATTCCAAAGAAAGCAGCAACCCCCATTACTATGTGAAAATGCGCTACGACAAAGTATGTATCATGTTGTTGGATATCGATTGCAGAGTTTCCAAGGAAAATTCCTGTAAGACCCCCTGAAATGAACATGGAAACAAATCCTATGCAGAATAACATTGGAGTATTCAATCTAATATTTCCACCATAAAGGGTACTTATCCAGTTGAATACTTTTACAGCAGACGGCACCGCAATGATCAATGTGAATACCACAAAAAAGTTGGAGATGAATGGGTTGACTCCTGCCATGAACATATGATGCGCCCACACAATAAAGGAAAGGAATGCAATGGCTAAAATAGAATAAACCATAGCTCGATATCCAAATATCGGTTTTCTTGCGTGAACAGATAAAACTTCAGAAACAATACCCATCGCAGGAAGGATAATGATGTACACTTCCGGATGCCCTAAAAACCAAAAAATATGTTGATAAAGAATTGGACTTCCTCCAATTTGCTCTAATGCTTTACCATTAATAAAGATATCCGATATGTAAAAACTTGTTCCTAATGATCTATCAAACATCAAAAGGAAAAAGCCTGATGCCAATACCGGAAATGATAATAAACCAATGATTGCAGTGACTAAAAATGCCCAGATGGTCAATGGCATTCTCCACATAGACATTCCTTTGGTTCTCAAGTTCAAAACGGTTGTGATGTAATTTATACCTCCTAATAATACAGAAACAACAAAGAAAGTCAAAGAAACTAACCAACAGGTCATACCGGCTTCTGATCCAATCGATGCCTGAGGAATAGCACTTAATGGAGGATATCCTGTCCAACCACCTGAGAATGGTCCTGTACTTAAAAATAAAGAATAAAACATTACTACACTGGACAAAAAGAAGAACCAGTAAGAAAGCATATTCA
>DEQQ01000081.1 GCA_002360455.1 Saprospiraceae bacterium UBA3362 | reverse complement strand
CAAGAGAGCTCGTTTTTGAATTTGGGTTTTATTAGGTTTGAGAATAGATCAAATAAAAAAGGAGGGCAACTATTCCCTCCTTTTTTATATGTTAAAACAAACAATATTATATTTTAGTGAATTTTTGTGTTATTTTGCTATTGCCGGATTGTATTTGTAAATAGTAGTTTCCTTGAGCAAAATCTGAACAGTCTAAGTCCATCTCATTCATTCCTTCGTAGGCTTTAACTTTAATCAATTTTATTTGTTCTCCTAGAAGATTGAATACTGCCAATTGAAGTTCTGTGGAACTTGCTGATTGATATCGCAGTCTCAACACTTCATTTACCGGATTTGGTTTCATTTCAAACTCATTGATTTCCTGAATTGTATTCTTTGCATTTTCAGAAAGAAGACCGGAAGAAGATACTAGGTTTACGGTGTAATCTTCTACTTCTCCTCTTGCAAAGGTTTCACAAGAAGTTGGAAGTCCTCCGTACTTCATGCTGACTCTCATTCGGGTTGTACCTGCACTTGAGGATGTCGGCACTGTAAAGTTGCTCAACAATAAATTTGTACTGTTGCTGTAACCGGCTACAACTCGTTCTCCGGCATCATCAAAACTTCCATTTCTATTGAAGTCTATCCATACACACCAGTAAAGATTTCTTTTGGCTCCTGCTATTCCGGCTTGGAAATAGATGGTCTGAATTGTTCCTATTGTAATAGAAGTTGACATCGAAGTCCCGTTATAGTATCCACCATCATTTCCGGAAGTTCTATCAATGGTATTGAGTTTCACTCTTTTTACCCACTCCTGAGAGGCGCTGGTTCCTTTTGAGGCGCAATAACTATTGGAGGCAGCGGTTGTGAAATTTACTTGAGCCGAATATGCACTTGTACCGGAACTGCAAACGGTTTGAACTCTTGTATTGTATAGAGTACTCGGGCTTAAGCCTGTCATGATGTAGCTTGTTGTTGCGACAGAAACAGTTTGCCAAGATGAACTTGAATTGGCTTTGTATTGAAAATTATAGGATAGAGCTCCCGAGACTGCAGACCAGCTGGCTTTAGCAGAAGTTGTTGTAATGTCTGATATGGCCAAATTGCTTGGTGTCGAGCATGAACCTCCGGTTGTTGTAAAACTGATGGTGCCGGAAAAACTGCTGTTTCCTCCCGAACAATTGGTTTGAACCCGAGCATTGTAAGTGCTACCTGCTTGCAGTCCTGTTAATGTGTAGGAAGTGCCGCTTACCGTAACCGAATTCCAAACGGTTGCTGAGCTTAGCTTGTAATCTAGTTTGTAATTGATGGCTCCATTTGCAGCATTCCAACTGATCAATGCAGAATTATTGGTAATGTTGCTGGCATTTAATCCTGTAGGAGTAGGGCAGGAAGAACATGAATTGCTCAAACAAGTAGCGGCCGCAACTTCGCTTCTTATTTTGTTTCCGGGCTGCGAACCAAATCCGTTGTTGAAATTAATTCCGTAATTGGTCAAATGGCAATAGCTCATTATCGTTCCGCCATTCGTTGGAGGAGGGCCGGGAGCACAGCCTCCCTCAGTAGTATAACAATTATCCAATGCTCCTCCGGACCATCCGCACCATTGAGTGTGGTTTGATCCCAAGTTATGTCCCATTTCATGAGTCATAACCATAACTGTCCATGAATAAGTAGGAACAGAATTGTATGTAGATGAAATATTGCTGTAGGCATAATTGTAATTGGAACACAAAACATCAAGGTAAGCAACTCCACCTATGTTGTTTCCACCCAATGCAGCAAGATGTGCAAGATTGCCATTGAAAGACGGTCTTGCAGTTCTGAATTGACTCAAAGCAGTGCTTGAGCTTGTTTTGCTGTAATTGTCCTGGGTTGTCCAAACAAACACTTCCGATATGGTTGTATTTATACTCTCATTGACATACAATGTAGCTACGTTGTTGTAAACAGCAGAGATCCAATTGACAGTTTGCGATGTTCCTCCTTTGTTTTGATATAGAGCATAATCGCATTCAATATAAACTTTCACACAGTCTCCTGCCGTCATAAATCCTTCTTGATAAGATCCCCAATCCTCACCATTTTCTTCATCTTTCGTGTCGCATTTCATGGGATTGGCTATTGTAATATCATTGTCATTATAGATGTGTACAATGCTTTTGTTTTCTTCAGAAGATTGAATTACAATATTGCCGGCATTGGTGCTGATCATTCCATATATCTCGTTGTCGAAAACACTTATCGCTGCAATAGATTCATCATCTCCTTTTATGATTCCTCTATAGTAAATCCCGGGTCTGTAATTGAGAATTCCTTGCGGAGAGTTTACCGTAAATCCATCAGCATAAAGATCTGATTGGATAAGGTCTAAGACAATATTTTTTTGATTCAAATAAGGAATGGACAGGCTGATGTGTGAAGATGGATTGGCTACCAAACTTCTGATTTCGCTTTTGTTCAATGTCGTTTGAATCCATCTGTTTATTCCGGATTTGGGATTCGGAATCTGTGATGATTTTTCAAATGCAATTTTATGTTCAAAAACATAGTCATTGTCGTATGCTTGATGAATGGAGGTCGCAATGGGTTTCAAAGGATTTCCATCTTGTGCAATACTAAATGAAAACATGCAAGTGAGGCAAATAAAAACTAATACCAAAAAGTTTACTTTTTTGTACATAATTGGTTTTTTAGAAAATGAATAAATAGAAAAACGCAACAAACAAGAGGGAGATGTGCATCGGGGATTGCAAGAGCAAATATAGAATTGTTTTTCGTTACGCTGCCATCAGCGAAAACCCTGATTTTGAAAATTTGGGTGTTTTTACCCAATTCCAAACCCTATCTTGTTCAGGTAAAATAGAGTAATCTATTTGAGAACAATTCACTTAAGTATTAAAATAAACATAGCTATGTTGGTAAAATAATTTTTATCTCAACGCAGTTTTTTTTTAGAAATAATAAGTATAAAAGAAAAAATTCTTGGAGCGGCATAGTTTAGTCGCTCTTTGGGCCTTAGTCCCGCCTTACATTGCGGTATGAAATACCTCCATTTCAGTCGGGGCTAGGGGAGCATATTTTATTTTCTGAAAATCGAAATATTGACCAAGAATATTCCAATTAAAGTGATAAAGCAGGCAATGGCAATGGAAAAACTCAATTGCTCTTTCAATACTATGGCACCTAAAATCACTGCTATTATTGGGTTTACATAGCTTTGAATACTGACAACGGTGGCGGGAAGATACTTTAGTGCAAAAATGTAAGAGCTGTAGGCTACAATGGATCCCAGAAAAATCAAATAAGCCCATATAAAATATACTTTGGTGGGAATTTGGACAGAAGATAAGTCCTCTGTAATTAAACTCAAGATCACAATTGGAATTGCCCCAATAATCATGTGAATACCTGCATTGACAAAAGGAGATGTTTTGGTTTTCTTGTTTTTATTCAATACGGTTCCTACTCCCCAAGCTAAAACAGAAAGGATGGTCAAGAATACACCAAACCAAGTGGACTCTCCTCCGGTATTTTTATGGAAACAAATCCAAAGGACTCCGGAAAATCCCATCAAAGTTCCCAGCCATCCCAATGGTTTGAGCCTGTCATCAGGATTGAAACTAAGGGTCAGCAAAGCAATAATAATGGGAGAGATCGCAGCAATAATGGCAGACAGTCCACTGTCTATATATTGTAAACCATAAGTGCCAACTCCATTGCCAATGCTGATCAGCAGAACGGCAAGCAAGACCTGCTGTTTTATTTCTTGCCAATTTGGAGCCTGCCATTTTTTGATAAGGAGAGTGTAAGTCAATATTATACCGCCGGCAACCAACTGCCTTACCGAAGTAAAAAAAAGGGGAGGGACCCTGGATACGCCCATTTTGTTGACCAAGTAGGTTGTTCCCCAGATAAGACATACCAAAATTAAGGCCAGAGTTGCCTTGGCTTGTGTGTCTTTCATTATTGTTGTGGTGCTAGTTCAATCTCCAAATTTCCTTGAAGAATGGATAACGGAATTTGGCAGGCTAGTCGGCTTTCAGAAGTGACATCAAAAACTTGATCAAGAATCAATAGTTCTTGCTCTGATTGTGGAGGCAGCTCATGTTCATAAGATTTGATATAGATATGACAACTTGCACAAAGGGCCATGCCCCCGCAGGTGCCTTCGACCGGAAATTCTGAAGCTTTCAGGATTTCCATAAGATTAAACCCCCAGTCTGTGTCCAAATTTAGACAATGCTGTTGTTTTTCTCTATCGGTTAATTTTAGCTCAATTTCCATGCAATCTTGTTGACCATTTATAGTTGTTCGATTCCTGTAACTGTGGTGTACTTGAAGCTTGGTTTTTTTCCGCCATGCACAATTCTGTAGGCTGATTGTACAGCAACAGTCGTCTCGTGAAATCCACAAAGGATAAGCTTCAGTTTTCCTTCGTAAGTATTGATATCTCCTACTGCAAATATCCCCGGGACATTGGTAGAATAATCTAAAGTATTTACCAGAATTGCATTTTTATCAATATTTAAATTCCAATCGGCAATAGGACCAAGCTTGGGAGTTAGGCCAAATAATGGAATAAAATAATCTGTAGCCAGCTCCATTGTAGATTGTGGAGTCTTAACTAAAACTTTTTGTAGCCTGTCTTCTCCTTGAAGTCCAACAACCTCTGCTTCTGTGATCAAATCCACCTGTTTGTTTTCTACCAATTCAATGAGTTTATGAACAGATTCCAATGCGCCTCTAAATTCGGTTCTTCGGTGGATAACAGTTACGCGCTTTGCCACAGAGCTTAAATAAATACTCCAATCCAATGCTGAATCTCCTCCTCCTGCGATGACCACATTTTGGTCTCTGTATTTTTCAGGATTTTTAATAATGTAATCTACACCTTTCAACTCAAAATCCGCAATATTCCCAATAGGAGGTTTTCGTGGTTCAAAACAACCTAAGCCACCGGCAATAAAAATAACAGGAGCTTGAATTTCTGTGCCATGGTTTGTGGTAAGTTTGAATTGGCCATTCTCAAGTTTCTCCAGTTTTTCTGCTCTTTCTCCGAGAGTAAATTCCGGCTTAAACGGTTCTATTTGTTTAAGCAGATTATTTACCAGATCTTCGGCAATAACCTCGGGATAGCCCGGAATATCATAAATTGGTTTTTTGGGATAAATCTCACTCAATTGGCCTCCTGCAGTCGGCAATGCATCCACAAGATGGCATTTTAGCTTGAGTAATCCGGCTTCGAAAACAGTAAATAATCCGCAAGGACCGGCTCCAATAATCAGAATATCTGCTTGACTCATCGATGAACTGTCTGAACGATATGGAAAATACACATTTGAGCAAAATTGTGCCCAAATAACAAATTAACTCAATATAAAGATGAATTGTAGCTTGAAAGTTTACATAAAATTGCTGTTTGCAAATCATTAATGTATGATAAAATAGATAAGCTGTTTCTATCATTTATTATGCAATGTGATCAGCTTGGCGTTTTACTTTTGGTGGAATTCCGGATTCAAAGTTTTTTTATTCATTGTTTAGATAAGATAAGCGGTTTTGTATTCTCCAAAGCTTCTTGTCGAATGGGATGTGGTTTTAAATTAAAGTTCAAAAAGTTTTGAAGGGATCAATTTGACGAGATATTAGCGTGAGCTGACTGGAAGGTTTCTGCGAAGCAGAAAGTGCAAAGCACCGAGCGACAGCGAGCCTGGAAGGCAGCGACCCTGAAAGGGGCACGCCCAAAAAAATATCCTTGGATGTGAATTCCGTTTCAAATTGGGAGATAAGACAAAAACTGCTTACCTTTGCATCCCGTAACTCAATTAATCTAATGGCTAAATACATTTTTGTTACGGGTGGAGTAACATCTTCGTTGGGAAAAGGAATAATAGCGGCTTCTTTGGCCAAATTGCTGCAGGCTAGAGGTTTCTCAGTAACCATTCAAAAGTTTGATCCTTATATCAATGTTGACCCCGGAACATTGAATCCTTATGAACATGGCGAATGTTATGTCACCGATGATGGTGCAGAAACGGATTTGGATCTTGGACATTACGAGCGTTTTTTGAACAAACCGACTTCTCAGGCCAATAATGTGACGACCGGAAGAATTTATCAAACTGTGATCAATAAGGAGAGGGCAGGAGATTTTTTAGGCAAAACTGTTCAGGTCATTCCTCATATTACCGATGAGATCAAGCGGCGAATGAAACTGCTCAGTGAGTTTGGTTACGAAATTATTATTACGGAATTGGGAGGAACTGTTGGTGATATTGAGTCGCTTCCTTATCTGGAAGCTCTACGTCAATTGCGAAATGAATTTGATCGGGATCAATGTTTGACAATTCACTTAACCTTGATTCCTTATTTGGCTGCTGCAAAAGAATTGAAGACAAAACCCAGTCAACATTCTGTAAAAGAATTGTTGGAAGCTGGAATCCAGCCTGATATTTTGGTTTGTAGAACGGAAAAAACATTGAATGAAGAATTGAGATCTAAGTTGGCCTTGTTTTGCAATCTTCGTTATGAGAATGTGATCGAAGCTATGGATGCAGATACCATTTATGATGTTCCGTTGATGATGCTAAAAGAGAAATTGGATATTCGAGTTATGGAATTGCTCAACATCAAAAGCAAGCAAGATCCTGACTTGAAAACATGGAAAGATTTTCTTGGTCATCTCAAGAATCCAAGCGAAGAAATAACTATAGGCCTTGTTGGAAAATACAATGAATTGCAGGATGCATATAAGTCAATTTATGAAGCCTTCGTCCATGCAGGGGCGACCAACGAATGTAAAGTAAAAATAAAAGCTATTCATGCGGAGGACATTGAAGAAGAGAAAGATTTGTCCAAAGTTTTTGCTGATCTCGATGGATTGCTTGTCGCTCCGGGATTTGGAGAGAGAGGAATAGAAGGGAAAATCAATGCGGTAAAATATGTAAGAGAACATGAGCTTCCGTTTTTTGGAATTTGTCTTGGGATGCAATGTGCCGTAGTAGAATTTGCTCGAAATGTATTGAAGCTAAAGAATGCATCTTCTACAGAAGTCAATCCGAAAACCGAACATCCTATCATCGATATGATGTCAGAACAAAGGAAGATTAAAAATAAGGGTGGGACAATGAGGCTCGGAGCTTATGCTTGTGAATTGAAAAAAGATTCTAAAGCCTATGAAGCTTACAAGGATGAGATCATCTCTGAGCGTCACAGGCATCGTTACGAACTGAATAATGAATATATAGATCCATTGACCAAAAAAGGGATGTTGATCTCCGGAACCAATCCTGATAAAAATCTTGTAGAAATTATTGAGATTCCAAAACATCCATGGTTCGTTGGAGTGCAATTTCATCCGGAACTGAAGTCGACCGTAGAGAGGCCACATCCACTGTTTGTAGGATTTGTAAAAGCAGCTATAAAGTATAAAAATATGCGAGCTAAATTATAATTGAATTGCAGGTGAAATATCAATGGAAGATTTTCTATTCTTGGTTTTTAAGTTTGTTTTTTACGCAGGAAATCAAGGCTCAAGAGCTTGTAAAAATTAGTGATCAACTGTGGAGGTTGATGCAATTCAAATCCAAGTTTGTATTGTCTCGAAATATAGAAATATACTTGCCGGAGCATTACCATGATTCTTTGGTATCATATCCTGTGATTTATTGGCATGATGGACAGAATTTGTTCGACTCAGCGGTAGCATACAACAGTAATCCATTAGAGATGGATCGATGTATAGAAAAGTTGAAGAAGGAGGCAAATGTTGAAGATTGTATAGTGGTAGGAATATGGAACAGCAAAGAGCGATTTAGAGAATTTATGCCCGAAGATATTTTTCGATCTTTGAGTAGGAGCTCGCGTAATCTTCTTCGGCTTGAATATGGTGGTCGGCCAAAATCAGATTTGTATTTGCGTTTTCTCATTGAAGAAATTAAACCCTATATAGATTCCAATTATCGAACACTGAGCGATGTTGATCATTGTTATATCGGAGGCTCGAGTATGGGAGCAATCATCAGTCTTTATGCTATACTCAAACATCCCGATTTGTTTTCTAGAGCTTGTTGCTTATCTACTCATTGGCCTTGGAGTGTGGCGCATAATACAAAGGAGCCATTCGAGCAATTTATGATTTATGTAAAAAACCTAGATCTGCAAAAAAGTTTGAAAAGTCATAGGCTTTATTTTGATTATGGAACAGAAAATATTGATGCCTGGTATGAAGAATATCAAACTCAATTGGACAGTTATATTTTAAGTTTGAGGATATCCGATTTTAGGTATGAGAGCAGAAAGTTTGATGGAGCAAGTCATTCGGAGTTGGATTGGAGAAAGAGGCTGTGGATTCCGATGGAGTTTATATTGGAGAAATAGATGAGATCCGAGAGTCTGCCGATGCAAAATCCGTTATTATATTATTTTGAGATATAGAATAGTCGGAATTGTTGAGTTGACTTTTTTGTGTGATGATA
The DNA here is from genome assembly GCA_002360455.1 of Saprospiraceae bacterium UBA3362. Lineage (GTDB taxonomy): Bacteria > Bacteroidota > Bacteroidia > Chitinophagales > Saprospiraceae > Vicinibacter. The sequence goes on along the minus strand of DEQQ01000081.1, from coordinate 70,462 downwards.
AATTGAATTGATCGATATTAAGTTTATTTTAGATCAGAATTATGGTGTCTTTTAATTGGCGAGAATGTAATGGAAATAAAGGAATAGAAAGGTCAAGATGGCAGCCTCAATTTATAAAAATACATGTCATTACATGCTCTTAAACCATATTCGGCCTATCTTCGAATCAATAGAAAATTAACAATTTTGTGGTAGTTTATAAAAATATAATGTTTTTAGAAATTATCTTTACGACAAACTTATAGCGAATTAGAATTGAATTAATACACATGGTAAATGGTGTTAAAACTGCAAGGCAGGCTGTTCAAAAACCAAATAAGCAAAACAAACTTAAAATTAAACAATGGACAAATAATTCATCGGTGGGTTTAGTTGTCGCACATACAGACCATGGAGGTAATAAATGGAAAATCTACCAGCCCAACCCTCAGGTTGACCTACATCTGCAATGGGAGCGAAAAACCGAACATGTGAGGATCGTAGTACCCGCAGAGAGGCAAATAAGGTTGGGTAACTTTAGCCAAAAATTGAAAGCCGAAAGTGATGAGGAAAAATCAAAGCCATTAGTGAACCGATTTAGCTTCCAATCTAGGTACAGAAAAATGATGAATTAAAAAATCATTGACGCTAGAGGAATAGAATCATTAGAAATTATTAGATTATGATTACCAAAATACGGATAAAGAATTTTCGACAAATAAAAGACCAGACCATTGACTTGGGTCAATCTGTCGTGATTATTGGACCAAATAATGGTGGTAAAAGTACTCTGCTTCAAGCGATTTCTTTATTTGCCGTTGCCGTTAGAACTTGGGGTGCAGAAAGGGTGAACAAAAAAAGTAAAGCTCAAAAACGAACCGGGGTAGCCATTAATTTAGAAGAATTGCTGAATATATCGGTCAGTGATTTTAAAGAATTATGGACAGATCTGATTGTAAGAGAAGGGGTAACCAATGGTGAAGGGAAATCAACAGTAAAAAATATAAGAATTGAAATTAGAGCAGAGGGGTTTACCAACAATGAGTGATGGAGAACAGGATTTGAATTTGATTATGGTCGCGATAGCTTAATCTATGCAAGACTTACACTAGATGATAAGAATAATGTTTATGAATTTCCAGATGTTCTTTTAAAAGAAAAAATCGGCTTTTTGCCCTCTGTTGCAGGATTAAAACCGTCAGAAGATAAATTAGAGATAGGCTCTATCTTGAGATATATTGGAATTGGCAATACTTCAGATGTCTTGAGAAATGTCTGTTATTTGCTCTATGAGCAGGAAGATAAAAAGAACTGGAAGCTATTTGTTGCTGAGATAGAAGGTCTATTTAGAGTACAACTTAATGCACCAAAATATATTCCGGCAACAGGATTACTTAAAATGAGTTATAATGAAGGAGCTAAAAAGAATGTAGATTTATCATCTCTTGGAAGTGGTACAAAACAAGCTATTCTTCTCTTTGTTTATTTACTGGCGTTTCCTAACACAGTGAATCTTTTAGATGAGCCAGATGCCCATTTAGAAGTAATTAGACAATCCAATATTTATGATAAGATAAGTGACCTTGCTAAGAAAAGGAATAGTCAGTTAATAGTAGCAAGTCATTCTGAAAGCTTAATGAATCGTGCATTTGGAAAGGATTTGGTAATTTCGGGAATGTTTGGTGAGTTTGAGCAAGTGAACCAAGAGAAGTATGTGAAGGCCGTCTTAAGGGAAATTGGATATGAAGAATTTCTGATTGCAAAACAACGTCCATTTATATTGTATTTTGAAGGCACGACGGACTTTGATTTTATAAAAGCATTCTGTAAAAAACTCAATTTTTATAATATTCACCAATTCATAGAAGAGAATGTTTTTCCGTACCCTGTAGGTAATGATGTAAATAAGGTGGAGCCATTTTGATTCATTAAGAAAATATATTCCAAATCTCAAGGGATATGCAATTTTTGATAACCTTAAGAAGAATGTAGATAACAACCAACCCGGTCTAATTATCAAACAATGGAGCAGAAATGAAATAGAGAATTATATTCCATTACCACAAACATTATATGAGTATGGTTATACGATCACAGATCCTTTATGGCAGAGCAGGTTTAGCGAACTTGTTGAAGGAAGTATTCCTCCTAATACTCTTAATCAGTTGACAAATTCATTTTGGGTAACAACTAAAATAAGTGATGATTTTTTGACTCCTCTTTTTGAGAAATTCTTAGATGAAGCTGGAATACCGCGAGGTATGATGGATAAGTCCAAATATTATCAATTAGTTGATTTTGTGAATCCAAATTTATTGAACAATGAATTGGTAGATTTTATTAAGGAGTTTTACAACTACTTTGCCGATGATGCCAATCCATAAACTAATCGTAAGAGAAAATAGAGAATTTATTTGGCAAGCAAGTAACGTATTGAATACGACCTCGCTAAGTTCGATTGTCTAAAAAAAGTGTCAATTTAGCAAATCTCAAAATTTCTTGACATTGTGCAGGAATGGTTAATGTAGTTCTCAGTATTATTTGTTAAGTTCGATTACGAAAGTAGTTCCTTTGCCTATTTCAGATTCTTTGACATAGATTTTACCATTATGGTAATTTTCTATAATTCTTTTTGCGAGTGAGAGTCCAAGACCCCATCCGCGAGTCTTGGTAGTATAACCTGGTTTGAAAATGGTTTTTAATTTATTAGGTGCAATGCCATGCCCTGAATCTTTGATCTCTATGTTGTATGTTTTTGGTTCAGAGAAAACAGTTACATCTATGGTCCCATTTCCATCCATAGCATCAAGTGAATTTCTCAATAAATTTTCTATTACCCATTGAAATAAATTGGAGTTTAAATGGACATAAAAACTGTTTATAAGTTCAGATTGGGAAAAATTCAAATGAATTGTTTTGGGAGCTCTGGCTTCGATGTATTTTATTACCTGCGATAATTCTAATACAAGGTCTGAGGTTTTAAGTTCGGGTTTTGAACCAATCTTCGAAAACCTGTCGGCTACTTGTTGGAGCTTGAGAACATCAGCCTCCATTTCTTTAATAATTTCAGAATGATTTTGAGTCAAATCATCTCCAAGTTTCAAATTTTCTATCCAACCGACAATGCCTGAAATCGGAGTTCCCAGTTGATGTGCAGTTTCTTTGGCCATTCCAACCCAAACTCTATTTTGTTCTTCTCTTCTTGAGGTATTGAAAACACCATATCCTATTAAGGCATAGAGTAAGAGTAAAATAAGTTGAGCTAAAGGAAAAAATTTGAGTAAAGTTAAAGTGAATGGGTGTTTATAATAAATGAATCTGGCATATCCAAAACTTTCAATAGGCGGTATTCCGGAAGACTGAAATTCTTTCAAAACTTTGACGGTGTCTTCAATGGTGCCGTAGTTTATAACATCAACGACTTTTCCTTCATCATTCAGAGCTAGAATTGGAATGTCCTTAAAAGATTCTAAAATGGATTGATGATAAGTATAATCCACCTGTCCCTCTGTGCTTTTTGTCAGCTCCTCCATTGTGCGGGCATAGATTTCCATTTTTCTATGTTCGCTCTGTTCAAGTTTTTTTGCAATGTAGTTGGTCAAAAACCAGGGGACAATCAATATACAAAGACCGGCTAAAAACAAAATTAGTTTCCAACGACTTGTATTTGTGTAAATATTCATATTTGCTTAGCAAAGTTACATGAAGAACGGCAAAACCGGAAATTTAATATTTCAAACTCAGGTGAGTAATTTTTGGTTTTTGGAATAAGATTTTGTTGCGCTCACAAGTAATTGCAAACTGATTGGAGTTGTATTGAACTATTGCTTCTTTTTGCGAAAAGGATTTGAGTTTGATTTTGCGAATGTTTTTGGAATGCAAGCTGTGTTCTAATAGACTTTGGATATTTATGGGTATGATTGCGTTGGCCGTGAGAAGGTAAATCGTTTCTTTATTTTGGGAAAAGCAGGCTGATGTGATTTGGTTTTTAAAAAGCTGGCCCCTGGATAAATAAAGGGTATCGATTATTTTTGCTCTATAGGGCTTGGAACGTAAATCAATTTTATAAACGATGCTTTGTTTTAGGCCGTATTTATCCCAGTGTTTTGAGAACATAAATAGAGCAGAATCCAAATAAACAAAAGCTTCAGAATCATAGATCTTCAAGGACTTATTTTGGTGATTTGGATCTGTTAGTTTTTCAAATTCGAATTTTATTATTCCGGCTTCAATGCTATCAGTTGTCAATAACTCATTTTTCCGGATTGTATAAAAAACTCCTCCTGTTCTGGTCTGGGCATTGTTTCCGGTATCTCCAATAATGATGTTTTCTTTGCCATCAAAATGCAGGTCTTCCCAGTCTGTATTTTGGGCATTGATTATTTTAGCTTGTTTTAGAATCTTGCCATTGGGGTCAACTTCAATCAATAGGGGAGGATTGCCACCATCGTTATGAGTCCAAAAACTTTTTCCATTGTTTAAGCTTATTATTCCCGAAGTTTCATTTAGCACAGAAGGCAACTTATTGGATTTGTGAATCTTGGCTTTTTGAGCAATGCAAATTTGAGGTGAAACAATTGTCCAGACAACACTAATCCAAAACCTGTAGTTTGGCATATTTTAGTATGATTTTTCTTTCCGGCGTATCAATTTCTCCAAATTCGATAGTGGCAATTTTCATATCTTTACTTCCATCTATTCCAAGTACTTTGCCATACCCAAATTTTTGATGCAATACTCTTTTTCCAACTATGATATCAGTCATAGGGCTTGGTATAAAATTATGCTTGGGATCAATGTGGATTTCTTTTGGTTTGGACAGTGTTACTCTAGGTCTGTTGGATTTGTCGTCAGCATCAAAGAAAGAATGTTTCTTATGTTGCTCCACTTCAAATCTTGTATTGTCTATCTCTGAGATAAATCTTGAAGGCTCATTGATTCTTAAATTTCCAAAGAAATAGCGAGACGTAGCATAGCTTAAGATCAAATGTTTTCTAGCTCTTGTGATTGCAACATAAAACAATCGGCGTTCTTCATCCAATTGCTCCAGGGTATTCATGCTCATAAAAGATGGAAAGAGTTTTTCTTCCAATCCGGCTACAATTACAGCATCAAATTCAAGTCCTTTTGCAGAGTGAATGGACATGAGTGTAATAAATTCAGCATTGGCATCAACTTGGTCTTGATCTGTAATCAATGCGATGGTCTGGAGGTAACTTGCCAATGATCTGTCAGCAGTTTCGTCGTCCCTCAGTTCGTCTTGATCTGTAAACTCTTTGATACCATCCAACAAAGCCATAACATTTTCTAGTCTGGAAATTCCTTCTGTGGTTATATCAGATTTCATTTCTGCAGAGAGTCCGCTTAGCTTATAGATATTCATTGCAGCTTCATAGGCACTGGCTTTCTGAGCATAAAGATTCATTTCATAAATTTGAGCTCGAAACATTTGTATGGAAGCTGAGGCTCTGCCACTAAGCATAAGTTCGCCTGATGCTTGCCACAGTGAACAATTATTTTCGTTAGAATATTGTAGAAATTTATCCAAAGTAGAATCTCCCAATCCTCTTTTAGGAAAGTTGATTACCCTTTTGAAGGCTTCATTGTCCTTGGTATTAACTACCAGTCTGATATATGCGATTAAATCTTTGATTTCTTTTCTTTGATAGAAGGACATTCCACCGAATACTTTGTACGGAACATTGAGCCTTCTGAGCTGTTCTTCGAAGATTCTAGATTGAGCATTGGTTCTATACAGAATTGCAATTTCTTTATTGGGAATGTGATATCTGTTTTTTAATTCAACGATATAGTCCACTATTTTCTTTCCTTCATCTACATCTGTTGCGGTCTTGAATAATTTTATTTTTTGACCTTCTTTATGTTCTGTCCAAATCTCTTTTTTGATTTGATTTTTGTTGAAAGTAATAACATCATTGGCAGCTTGGACAATATGATTTGTGCTTCTGTAATTTTGTTCTAGTTTGAATACTTGTACATCCGGAAAGTCGGATTCAAAATCGAGAATATTGCTAATTGTTGCTCCTCTAAAAGAATAGATACTCTGCGCATCGTCTCCCACAATACAAATATTGCGTGGACTATTGTTATAAAGACTTAGTTTTTTTATTATGGCATACTGCAGGTAGTTTGTATCCTGAAATTCATCTACCATTAGATATTGAAATTGACTTCTGTATTTATCCAAAACATTGTCAGGATTTTCTTGAAATAATCTATACATCTGAAGCAGAAGGTCATCAAAATCCATAGCGCCCGCTTGAATGCATTTGACCATGTACTTTTTATATATCGAAGAGGTGTAAGGCATATTATTGATTCTGTCCTGCTCTATCAGTTCAGAATCATTTTCGTACATAATGGGTGTAATTAAATTTGATTTTGCAGAAGAAATTCGGGTTCTGATGGTATTGGGATTATAATTTTTTGTATTTAGATTAAGCTCCTTGATTATCTCATTTATTAATGACTTGCTATCGTCTGTGTCATAAATAGAAAAACTTTTTGGGAATCCAATTTTTTCAGCTTCAATTCTCAAGATTCTTGAAAAAATAGAATGGAAGGTTCCGCTCCAAACTTTTTTTGCATTAGGTCCAATGACATGAGATATTCTTTCTGTCATTTCTTTTGCCGCCTTATTTGTAAAAGTCAAGCTTAGAATATTCCATGGGTTGACTCCTTGTTGTAGGAGATAAGCCAATCTATAAGTGAGTACTCTTGTTTTTCCGGATCCGGGGCCTGCGATGACCATTACCGGCCCTGATATCGTACTTACAGCTCCACGTTGTACTTCATTAAGTTGGTCCAGAAGATTCATTACTAAATTTGGAATCAATAAAAACCGAAAGATAGATAAAATTAATATATTAGAATAATTAAAATGTGTTATATTTTAATTGGGCTTGTTTATGCCATTTGGTTTAGAATAGTTGTGTGAATTTTAGATGGAATTCAATTAAAGTTCATTTCTTGTTTGGGCTCATTGGTTATATTAAATTCCAAGTCTCTGTCTTGCATGAGAGTGAATTTGTTTTACCTGATCTCCATTTACACCTTGCGCGTAAATTCGCAAAACAGGCTCTGTACCTGATGCTCTGAACATTAGCCAGCTGTCGTTTTCAAAATAAAACTTGTCCCCATCTATTTTTTCTTTTGCAATCACTTTAAATGGACCCCATTCGGTAATATCATCTGTACTCAAAATTTGTTTTACAGATTGCATTTGTTCTGTACTCAAATGAAGATCCAGACGATCATAAGAAAAAGATCCTACTTTATCATACAGAATTTGAATTAACTCTTTTAGTGATTTCCCTGTTTTGGACATCAATTCAAGAATGGTTAAACCTATCCATATTCCATCTCGTTCCGGAATATGTCCAGCGATCGCCAGGCCACCGGATTCTTCTCCGCCTACCAATACATCCCCGGCTAAAATATACTCTGCAATATATTTGAAACCAATTTTTGTACTGATGCATTCCATTTGATAAAGCTTAGCAAGTTTGTTTATTTTGTTGCTCACGGAACAGCTTACGACAATTTTGCCCTTCATTTTTTTGTATTCTACAAGATAATACATAAGCAATAAAAGAACATGATGTGAATCAACTAAATTGCCATCTTCATCCACCATGGCAATACGGTCCGCATCTCCATCTGTAGCAAAGGCAACTCGACCATTAGCAGAAGTCTTCATGTAATTCATGAGTTCTGTCATGTTTTTAGCTATAGGTTCTGGAGCTGTGTTGCTGAATCCCGGATTATGTTCGGAATGGAGTTGCACTGTACCGGGAAAGAGCTTGCGCATTACAAACTGACCGGCTCCAAACATTGAATCATAGACCATTTTGTCTTGCTTTAAAATGGCCGGTACATCGAAGTTGGACCGTACATGTTGTTCATATAAAGATTCTAAATTGGACAATACGATTGTCCCTTTTTCAATTTCTTTTTGAAAGTTAGTGTCGGCCTTTGAAGTATTTTCAGGAATTAGTTTTTCAACCTCCTCTATTTCTGTCGGAGTGCTGGGTCCACCATAAGAAGATTTTAATTTATACCCATTATAAGTTGGAGGATTATGACTTGCAGTGATTACAACACCTAAATCGCAGCTGTGTTTTACTACGGCAAGAGAAACCATAGGAGTTGAGACAATGCCATCGGCTGCGATTACTTGGATTCCCTCAATAGTAAATTCAACGGCTGCAGCTTCCAAAAACATTTTACCTCCAAATCTGCAATCATGGCCTATGATTACTTTGCTCATTCCTTTGGATTTCATCCAAAGAGCTGTTCCTCGAGCAACTCTGCGTACATTGTCAACGGTGTAGGTCTCAGCTATGATGGCTCGCCATCCATCGGTACCAAATTTGATTGCAGTCATCTTGATAAATTGAAATATGGACGCAAATTTACTCAATTTATCTTACAGTAGGTTCCAAATACAGGATAGGCCTTGTTTTAATTATAGAGGAAATGATAACGATAAAAATGAGCTAAATTGAATATGGAGAATTAAGTTTAAGAATGAGAGTATTAGTTTAATTTTGCAATTCCATGATAGACGATTACAGACATAAAGGCTTGCGAAATCAATTAGTCAGTGAACTTATTCAGAAAGGGATAAAGGATCCAAAAGTATTGAGTGCGATAGCGTCTGTGCCTCGGCATCTATTTTTGGATAAGGCTTTTGAGGAATGGGCTTATAAGGATCAGGCATTTCCCATAGATTGCGGACAAACCATCTCTCAGCCCTATACTGTAGCTATGCAAACGGCCTTGTTAGAAATAACTGAGAAAATGAGGGTTCTTGAAATCGGTCTTGGTTCCGGATATCAAGCTTCAGTCTTGGTTGAAATGGGTTGTAAAGTGTATTCTATTGAGAGATTTGAGCATTTGTATGAAAAGACCACTAAAAGGCTAACGCAAATTGGCTATCAGCAGGTAAGAACATTTTGTGGAGATGGATTTTTAGGACTTCCGCGGTTTGCTCCTTTTGATAGAATTTTGATTACTGCAGCAATTCCGCAGGTTCCGGAATGTTTATTTGATCAGTTGAAAGAAGGAGGGATTTTGGTTGCTCCGGTGAATTATGGTTTAGATCAAATGATGAGAAAATTTATCAAATCGACATCCGAAATTAAGCAAGAAGATTACGGTATGTTTCGATTTGTTCCGATGTTAGAAGGCGTTGTAAAAAATAGCATATCATAAAATTGAAGATTTTTTATTCAAAAAATGACATTCAGATTTTATTTCAAATGAGCCAACATATCTTGAGTCATAGAGTCCAGATCAAAATTTGGTTTCCAATTCCAATCCTCTCTAGCTTCTCTATCATCAATGGTTTCTGTCCACGATTCTGCGATTTTCTGTCTAAAATCGGGTTGGTAATTTATAGTAAAATCTGGAATGTATTTTTTTATAGACTCATAGATTTCTTTTGGAGTAAAACTCATGCCGGCAAGATTATATGATGTGCGAATGGATAGTGAAGTAGAATCTGCTTCCATCAGTTCAATGGTGGCTCGGATCACGTCATCCATATAAATCATAGGCAATTTGGTGTGCTCTGCCAAAAAGCAGTTGTAATGCTTATCTTTTAACGCTGCATGATAAATTTCTACAGCATAATCAGTAGTTCCACCTTCAGGAACAGATTGCCATCCTATCACGCCGGGATACCTCACCGAACGTACATCTAGTCCGTATCTTCTGTAGTAATAATCCGCCCAAAGTTCGCCAGTGAGTTTGGAAATTCCATATACTGTGCTTGGCTCGAAGGAGCTATGTTGAAGTGTATTTTGCTTTGGTGTGCTGGGTCCATATATTGCAATAGAACTTGGATAAAATACTCTGGTTATTTTTTTTTCTACGGCCAGATTAAAAATAGTAAGCAATCCGTCATGGTTTATTTTCCATGTAAAAGCGGGATTTTTTTCTCCATTTGCAGATAAGATTGCTGCAAGATGATATATAGTATTGATTTTGTAATCATCTATCAGTTGTGCTACTTTTTCAACATCCAAAATATTGACCATGTGAAAAATTCCACGTTGCACTTTGGGCTCTCGGATATCTGTACAAATAACTTGATCAAGTCCATAGCGATCTTGTAAGGCCTTGCATAAAACGGTTCCTATCTGACCATTTGAACCAAGCACTAAAATTTTAGCTTTTTGCATTTTTAAAAAGTAATTATTGTATACTTCAATTTTTTATTTATGCTGTGTCCCTACTTTCAGTAGGGTCGCAGCCTTGCGGAGTTCCGTCATGATTCAGTTTTACTTCATCATGACCAAGTCCTCCAGGCTGCTCACAGTAATGAATTCATGTATTTAAATTTCTCTTACTGCATTTTAAAATTGTGGGCAGATAAAGCCTCCATTGTCATAATCTCCTAATAAACTAAAACTAATTTCAAAACCATGCAACGCTCGACCATATCTTACCACATCTTTGATTCCAAAATCATAGGACAATCCAAGGATAAAATTTTTGAATTCAAACCCTGTCATCACCCCCAAATCAATTGGAAAATAGGCTGTTTCGTTTTTGGATACTCTCATGGTTGCTCCCAGATGAAACGCAGTTTGATTTAATGAGTAAAAAGCCCTTCGGTAATTGGTGCCCAAAACCGCCAATTGATGCGTTCCTTGCGAGCTAAAATGCAATCTGGGATAGATCTGCTGTTGTTTGTCTTTTTGATATGTGAAATTGCTGATCAAATGAATGAGTGCAGGCGTTTTGAAATCTTTTGATCCCGTATAATCTATTTCATCAAATCCTGAATAAAAAGAGGTCTGTGATGAGATCAAATATCCTGCAGCAAGTCCGGTTTGGACTCTCCATTTTTTATTTAATCTGCTCTCCAGTTGGAGGCCTAATTTGAGATCAGGAATAGCTTTTACATTCGGAGGTAAAAGTTCAGAGGTCGGCAAATTGTAATGGTTCAATCCATCAAACTGATCACCAAACACAAAACGATCATAGTTTAAAGATTTTTGTAAAATTCCCAGTGAAATTCCTCCAGAAAAGCTATTGCGATGTTTGGTGTTGTAAATTTTATGATAAGAAACCTGAATATCTGCAGTATTGGATGTAACATCAATTGATCCTGCTTTGTCTGTCAAAAAATGCAATCCCAATGCAAGGTAATTTGTGTTTTTGTGGTCAAGAAAAAGTTTGATATCTCCGGTTAATGCAAAGGTTGACAATGGTTTGATGTCAAGATTCGTCCACTGACTTTTGTAAATACTTCGGATCCTGAAATTGCCTTCGAATGCTCCACAAAAAGCCGGATTGAGGGCATTGTTGGTAATCATAAACTGAGTAAATCTTACGTCTTGAGCAAAAATGGAGTGGGTCGAGATTATAAGAAATAAAATGGAATAAATAAAGGTTTTCGCCATTGAGAATCTCTGATTGAATTTTGAATTTGATATCGCTTGCAATAAATTAGATTAAAAGCAAAATTAAGGAATTATATGAATTTTGTACCTGTTTTTTGTTCAATCTCGCTGAGCAATTGTTTTATTTTTTGTTCTTCATTTTTGTCGCAGATTAGTAGAGCGTCTTTTGTGTTTACAATGATGAGGTTTTCTACTCCATGTATTGCAATCATTTTGTCTTCTGTGTTTTTGAGCAAACAATTGTTGGTTTGAGTTTGGATGCAATAGTGACTTTGGATTGCATTGTTCTGATCGTCATGTTCCATAAGTTCATAGACTGAGGTCCAGGTACCAAGGTCTGACCATCCAAAATCCACCTTCATGACCAATGCATCCGACGTCTTCTCCATCACAGCATAGTCTATAGAAATAGATGGGGTAAGATGATAGGCCTGATTTGCCTCGGACTGAGAGCTTACTTCATAAAACAGTTCATATACTTCTGGACAATGATTTTGAAGATTGTGGAGCATGGTTTCGCATGTAGAAATAAATATTCCGGAATTCCATGCATAGTTTCCTGACTTTAGATAATGTACAGCTGTGTTATGATCCGGCTTCTCGACAAATTCTTTTATTTTGAAGATGTCGTACTCGGCCTCTACCGATTCGCTCAAATGGATGTATCCATATCCGGTATCGGGGCGAGAGGCAGAGATTCCAAACATCAGCAGACAATTGTGCTGAGCTGCATACTCTAATCCGGTTGTGCAACACTCCAAATAGTTTGATTCATCCAATATAAGGTGGTCGGCAGGTGAAATGATTATAGCAGCGTTGGAATGTTTTCTTTTGATCATGGCAGAAGCGTAGGCTATGCATGGAGCTGTATTTTTGCGTTGAGGCTCTGTGAGAATTTGATCATAAAGAATTTCAGGGCATTGTTCCTTAATCAATTCTACATAATCTTGGTGGGTGACAATCCAGATATCTTCAGCCTGAACTAATTTACTGAAGCGTTTTACAGTGCTTTGTAGCAGACTGCTGCCTGTTCCAAAAATGTCTAAAAATTGTTTTGGTTTAGCTTGTCTGCTCCATGGCCAAAATCTTGAGCCGATTCCTCCCGCCATGATGACTACCTGTTGCTTCATTGAACTTGGATTGAGATGACACAAATGTACTTATAAATCTTATACTGTGTAAACGGCAGATTACTATAGATTAATATAGACAGACACTTTTTTTAGCTTGGATAATATTAGACTAAAATGAGCTTAATAGCTTGTACCTGTTAAGGATACTGAATAAGATTTATTGTCTTTATAATATAAAATCCAATGAATGAAGCAGGGAAAATAATCTCTACAAAAAAGTATAATTTACTATCAAATCTATACGAACTCCGTGTTTTTTAGAAAAACCATGCTGCAAAACTAATCCCGATCGCAACGGAAAGACCGGAGCGAACAAGGTGAGTGAGGACTTGTAGTGGAGAGCGGGACTGCAGCCATTAGCTGAAATTTAGCTCCGCATTCCTTAAAATCTTATTCCTAAGGTAGCCAGCAATCTTGTGGGCTTGTTCCCAAATTTGACGGGGTCATTAAAATAGCGAATATGAGAGCCGAGTTCAGTAAAATTGCCTTCATGACGGAGATCGAACATTAATTTTCCCAAGTCAAAACCAACTCCTGCCTGATATCCAAAGGTGGCCGTTGCGAATTTCTCTTGGAATCCGTCAATTTTTGTCAAATCCGATTTACTTGCGATGTAAGTATGCATTACAGGACCTGCCTCTAATCTCAAAACTCCAAACTTAAGACCAAGCATCAAAGGGATGTCAATGTTGTTGTATCGTTCCTTTTTTAGGCTGTCCAAGGTTCCGAGAATGCTAGGATTTTTAATTTTATAAGTTACAGTATTGCTGTTGAAGCTGAGTTCGGGTTGGATAAAAAAATGTCCTGTTTTATATCTTACAAAGCCACCGAAATGGAAACCATAGCCGGCTTCATAAAATGACAGTAAAAAAGAGTCTCTAGTAGATTTATTCTTGAGTAATTGTTCAGACTTGGCAACATCAAAGGTGTTGAGGCCGATTAAAGCACCGTAACTGAACTGCGAATATAATGGACTGAAAATCAGAATAAAAAGACTGATGAAGAAGGCTTTTAAAAGGTTCATGAGCCAAATTTTTAACAAATTAACGGCAGCAATGGCAATAATTGTCTTGAATTTCTATTATTTATCATATTCTTAACGAAATTTGAGGCGCTAAAATGTGGTCAAATATTCATCATATAGAATTTGAAGGGTCCTATGGCAAATGGTCGAGTCTGAAACCTCACCAAGTGCCTGAATTTTGCTTTTGGGGGAGATCTAATGTGGGCAAGAGTTCTTTGCTCAATATGTTGTGTCACAGGAAGGATTTGGCGAGAACTTCTGCTACTCCGGGCAAAACCCAGACCTTCAATCTGTACAAAAGTAATTTAGGCTTCAACTTTATGGATCTTCCCGGCTACGGTTTTGCTCAGGTAAGCCGTAATCTACGTGAACAATGGCAACACGAAATTCAGGCTTATTTGTCCAAAAGAGAAAACCTGTGTTGTATTTTTTTATTGATTGATATTTCTATTCCGCCGCAAAAGATAGATCTTGAAACCATATCAAAAATAGGACACTCCGGATGGCCTTTGATTTTGACATTGACTAAAGCAGATAAAGTGAAGCCTATGAAAAAATCTGCTCATATTTTGGCCTTAAAAGATGAATTGAAAAAAGAATGGGAAAAGCTGCCGGTGATGATCGAGACTAGTTCTGAATCCGGTTTGGGCAAAGCAGAACTGTTGGAACAAATTTATTTTATTTGTCAGGAGTATAATCGCAGTCAGATGAAATCGGCTCCCGACGACCATCAATTGAAATAGAAAACTCATGAAGACCAACGAACATATTTATCCTCGACTGGAGGATTGGCCAATTAATCTTTATTATATTCAAAGAAAAGAGCATAATGTCTCAATTCTTCAAGAAATAAATCAAGAATATCATGAATTGGCCGAAAATGAGTTGGATCAAACCATAGCCAAAGCGATATATGCCGAGAGATTGAGAGTAAAGAACAATGCTTGGAAAGCGGACCCTCCCAATCAATCTTTGTTCTTTAAAAAATTGCAAAAAGAATACAACGATAATCAGAAGTCTGACATTAAACATCAAAAGAATGTTGAAACCTCTGCAAGATTAGTGAAACGGTATCTCGAAGAAATTGCGGGAAATTTTAATCCCAATACATTTTTATTGGCGAGGAAATTGTGTAATTTGATTTTTTATACACTGCTGTCAAAAGCTAATATTTTTACTTGGTTTAAACAAAGAAAAATGTTGGCTGCCAATGAAAAAAATATTCATGTTTTTGGGCCAATAGATCAGATCAAATCTTATTTTGGAAAACATACTGTAGTTCTGTTGCCAACCCATAGCAGCAATCTTGATTCAATGTTGATAGGATTTAGTATTGATATCAAAACAGGAATGCCGGCTTTTTCATATGGTGCAGGATTGAATTTATTTGATAGTGAGTTCTTTGCTTTTTTTATGAATCGGTTGGGAGCATATCGTGTAGATCGACGAAAAAAGAATTCTATTTATTTGAAAGCTTTGACCACTTTTTCAAAGCATACCATCAAATTCGGACTGAATACAATCTTTTTTCCGGGAGGAACGAGATCGAGGTCGGGCGAGGTAGAAACAAAGTTGAAGATGGGATTATTGGGTTCTCTCATTCAGGCACAACGCGAACTGTTGGCCGAAGGAAGTGAGCAGAAGGTGATTGTAGTTCCAGTTGTGTTGAATTATGAATCTGTGCTTGAAGCCAAGTCTCTTATGTTGCAGCATTTGAAATCTGCAGGTCAAGAAAAATTTACAGCAAGAGAAAAAGCACCTGGCTTTTTATCCTACATTTCTTATTTTAGAAAAGTATGGAAGAATGAGAATAAAATTTACATAACCTTTGGTCAGCCCTCGGATGTTTTTGGAAATGCTGTAGATGCCAATGTTCGGTCCATAAACCAAATCCATAAACAAGTAGATCTAAAAGATTATTTTTTTTCTAACGGGCAACTAGTAAAAGATGATCAAAGAGAATCCATTTACACCAAAGAATTGAGCAATTATGTTGTTGATCAATACAAGCTCAATAATTATTTATTGCCTTCGCATATTTTGGCCTATTCCGTTTTTAGAATTCTTGCGAAACAGAATCACGGTCAAGATGTTTTTGCTTTAGTCCAGATTCCAGAGGAAGAAGAATTTTTCCAAATCAGACATGTGAAAATGGCTATACAAAATGTGTTAGATGTTTTGGAAATAAAGCACAAGGAAGGGAAATTAATTTATTTTGAACAATTAAAGCTTACGCCGGATCAAATCATTGAAAAAGGTCTTCAATCTTTGGGGGTGTATCATTTAGAAAGACCGTTGGTAAAATTGGATGACAATCTTTTGGTCAGTAAAGATTTTGTTCTGTTAGCTTATTATGCCAACAAACTTAATAACTTAGAAGTGGATCTATCTCTTCCCTTAAATCACATACACCTGGATTAGATTATGATCTATATAGTTTGCGATTTGGAAGCTACATGTTGGAATAACAGTTTTAGTCCTTATCCTCAGGAGATCATAGAGATAGGGGCCTGTAAATTGAACGCCTATGCAGAGCTGGAATCTGAATACAGCAGCTTGGTGAAACCCAAGCGTGGTGTGATATTATCTCAATATTGCAGACAACTCACTGGAATTACTCAGCTTCAAATAGATCAAGCAAGACCATTTAAAGTCGTTTGGAATGAGTTTATTGAATGGATAGAGGAAGATTCAGATGATTTTGTTTTGATCACATGGGGAAAAAAAGATTTTGATCTGATGTCGCAAGATTGCAATGAAAACAATTGCTCCAAAGAGCCATTGCAACACTATGTGGACTTGAAAGCCAAGTATCATGAGCTAAAATTAAATGATAAAGCATTTAGTTTGAATAAATCTCTTAAATTGGAACAAATAGAAATGGATGGAGTTGAACATAGAGCATTGGCTGATGCAAAGAATCTGGCCAAATTATTTTTTAAGTATTTTGATCATTGGAAATTTTAACAATGACAAATTTTTGTTTCATTTCGTCATTAGAGATTACAAAAGAATTGTGGAATTCAGTTTGTGTTCTTGATGTAAGATCTCCTCAAGAATTTTATGAGGGTCACCTTCCTGGAGCTATAAGTTTTCCTTTGTTTGACGATGATCAAAGAAGAGAAGTAGGAATTTGTTATAAGAACGAAGGCAAACAGAAGGCCATATTGTTGGGAATGAAGTTGATTCAAAATAAGCTGGATCAATTAATCCTTCAAGCAGATTCAATAAGCCTAGGAAAGCCATTAGTGGTTTATTGTTGGAGGGGTGGAATGAGAAGCAATGCCATAGCTTGGCTTCTTAGTTTATATGGAATGAATGTAACTGTGATAGAAGGAGGATATAAAACGTTTCGTAATCAATGGAGAGAATATTTTGAGAAAAAAAATTTTAAAATTTGCATTATCGCAGGAAAAACAGGAGCTGCAAAAACAGAAATTATAAAAGAGCTAAAACTTTTGCATCAGCAGGTTATAGATTTGGAAGCATTAGCCAATCACAAGGGATCTGCCTTCGGTTGGATAGCAGAAAAACAGCAACCCACAAATGAACAGTTTGAGAATAATTTAATTTTCGAGCTTATGAAGGTGGATGAAAATAGAATATTGTGGTTGGAGAATGAAAGCAAAAGAATAGGTAAAATTACGATACCGGATTATTTGTGGCAAAAAATGCAAAGGGCAGACCATCTTTTTATTCAAAGAGATGAAGAATTTAGAAAGCAACATTTGATTCAGACTTATTCCAAAACCGATCCTCAAGATTTGATACGATCGTTCCAAAGTATTCAGAGAAGACTAGGTTTTGAAGCTTGCTCAAACGCTATTGCTTTTGTTGAGCAAAATGAATTGAATAAAGCTGTAGATATTGCACTGTCCTATTATGATAGTTGTTATGCATTTGATATTGAAAAGAATAAGTTGAGCAAAAATATTTTTTTAGAATGTTATTTTCAATCCAATCTTGAAATAGCAAAAAGAATAGTTAATGAATATGGAAAATGTTAGATTGACACAATACAGTCATGGTGCGGGTTGCGGATGCAAGATTTCTCCTTCGGTCTTAAGTGAAATTTTAGCTACAAAAAGGGGAAACAAGAATGTTCATCCTGATCTTCTGGTTGGGTATGAGCAAAGAGATGATGCGGCCGTGCTGGATTTGAAAAACGGAACCGCATTGATAAGTACAACAGATTTTTTTATGCCTATTGTTGATGACCCGTATGATTTTGGTCGAATTGCTTCTGTCAATGCCATAAGCGATGTTTATGCTATGGGAGGGAAGCCTATTCTTGCGCTTGGAATCTTAGCCTGGCCAATAAATCAATTGTCTACAGATATTGCTTCAAGAGTGTTGGAAGGAGCAAGAGCCGTTTGTCAAGATGCTGGAATTCCACTTGCCGGCGGACATAGTATTGACTCTCCTGAACCCATTTTTGGGCTCTCGGTGAATGGAATCGTTAATACAGAGAAATTGAGGCAAAATTCAGCGGCAAAAAAAGGGGACCTGCTTTATTTGACCAAACCCATTGGAGTTGGGATCATTACAACCGCACAAAAAAAATCTATAGTAAGTGACGAGGATTACGATACAGCCCTTAAATCCATGTTGGCATTAAATCTGGCAGGAGACTTGGTTTCTGAATTGGAATATGTTCATACAATGACTGACGTAACAGGGTTTGGACTGGCGGGTCATTTGATTGAGTTATGCGAAGCTTCCGGTTTGAGCGCAGAATTGGAATTGGATAAGATTCCCCTTTTGAGCTCTAATTTGGCGGCTTATGTAGAAAAAGGCAGTGTACCGGGCGGTACGCAAAGAAATTGGAAAAGCTATGGACATAAGGTAGAATTACATCAATCGAATCATTATATCATTGCAGATCCACAGACAAGTGGAGGACTTCTTATGGCTGTTGCTCCAAATGATCAGCAGAGTTTTGAGAGGTTTATGGACTCACATAAACAAACTTATTGGAAAGTAGGGCAGATGATAGAAAAGCAAAGTGAAGTGATATATTGTAAAAAATAAAAAAGCCAAGCTAAAAGGCTTGGCTTTTTTATTAAGGATTGGGGTAATTTATAATAATTAGAAGGTATAACGAACAGCTACACCGCCGCCTTCTGCACCAAAACCGTTTCCATAACCATTCAGAACAAATGTTGGAATCCAGTCAGCGCTAATATTTAGTGGAATATTCGCAAACTTGTAATCTAAACCTACATTTCCGCTGATTCCTATAGTTGTTCCTCCATCAGCGCCTTTGATTGCATCAAAGCCGTCTCCACTGTAAAAACCAACAACAGCACCTCCACCAAAATACCACATTAGCCCATCAATACTTGGGATCTCTTTGTGAATTTGGTATAGAGCAGAAATCTGTAAATAACTGTACTTATAACTTACACCCAAGACTGAACTGCCATAGCTTCTGTATCTTAAAATACCCTCTAATGCATGTCCATCTTTAATAAAATGTTTAGCTGACAAACCCCAGCCCCAGGCAGCTCTGAGCCCTACTGCAGTGCGATAATCCTGTGCAGAAGCACGATTAGACACTAAAAACAATCCTGCAAATACAAGAGAAAAAAATAATAGTTTTGCTTTCATATAAAATTAATTTTGGTTAAATTACTTTCAAAGAACCTGCAATTATACAGTTTTTATTTATATCTAAAAAATAAATATTTGATTAAATTATACTCCAATCTATTCTGCCTAGACTTTTCTCTTCTAAGTAATGATTACATACCTTAAAATGATCATTTCCTATGAACGAGTTTCCGGCAAGAGGAGAGGGGTGGGTGCTGGTAAGGACCAGATGTTTATTCTGATCTATAAGTTCCATCTTGCTTTTTGCAAAATTGCCCCATAACATAAAAACGATGTTGGATTTTTGGTCATTGATCGTTCTAATAACTGCATCGGTAAATTGATGCCAACCCATTTGTTTATGAGAATTGGCCAGATCTTTTTCTACCGTTAGCGAGGCATTAAGTAATAATACTCCCTGAATCGCCCAATAGCTCAAATCCCCATGTTGCGGTTCAAGGATGTTTTCGGTACGCATGACTTCTTTGTAGATGTTCTTCAATGATGGAGGGATTTTTACACCCTTAGGGACAGAAAAGGAAAGCCCCATGGCTTCTCCGTCTCCATGATACGGGTCTTGTCCCAAAATCACCACCTTAAGCTCATTCCAAGGAGTTTTGTCAAATGCATTGAATATAAGCTTGCCGGGAGGGTAGATGATTTTGCCTTTAAGGATTTCATTTTTGATTTGTCGGACAAGCTCAATGAAATAGCTCTTTTCAAATTCTTCTTTCAAAATATTGGCCCACTCTTTTTCTAGCTTTACATTCATCAAATAGAATTTTGGAAAAAAAAATTTTGTACTATATTTGCGCTCCCGAAAGGGAAAGCCAAGAGGGTTCCGTAGCTCAGCTGGATAGAGCATCTGCCTTCTAAGCAGAGGGTCTTTGGTTCGAATCCAAACGGAATCACTGCAATAATTAAGCGTAAGTTTTTCATTGTCAAAATCTTACGCTTTTTTATTTTACTCCTTCGATTTTCCACAGGCGCATTATCTATCACACTCTATTTTTTTTTAAGCTCAAGTTTGTGTATCGGATTATCCCTCCGCTATCAGCAAAGGGTTCTCTCTTATTAGTCTGTTTTGGCTGGTTTTGATCTGTTTTTCCTAACTTGCTTCAAATAGGATCGTTATTGAAATTCAAGTCCAAGTTATGAACTACAAAAGAATAAATTCCCTAACAATATTATGACATTGAATCAATATTGTCAAATTTTCCAAAAACACCTTATACAATAAAAGTTATAAAAGCCTACACTGTAAGCTGTCCTGTCGCTTTCTTGGCTTGGTACACCTTCTGAATGAAAGGGCCATTCAAGAACTGATCCGGGTCGAGATCGGATTGTAGAATAACTCCTTTATATTGGCCTGTGAGGAGCATTCTTGCAGCTTCCAACATTGGAGCAACGGTACATGTTTGGATGGCCTTGAGCAGATAACCTCCGACTTCACTTGGCTCAATAATCAAATTTTTTTCTTTGATTCTAAAGGTATTATTTTGATCAAATCCCGTCACTGAGACATAAAGCACTATCATATCGTCTTCAGTATGGGGAATTTTTTCTATCATTTTAGCCAGTAAAGCCTGTTCGACATCCTGCTTTGTACCAATTTCTTGAATCTGGGATCTTACCCAATCATAGTGCCCCGGAAATCGGATGGTTTTATAGTCCAATGATTCAACTTTGCCTTGAAAATAGTCGGGCAAATTAGCTGCTCCGCCCGATGTATAATCATCTTCGTACTGAATCCCGTCCAAAATCAGTCTAGTCGTTTGGGATAGGGCAGGGACGGTTGTTTTTACCCCGTTTTTTATGACAATCGCATCTTTTACATATTCTGTTGCTACGCCAATTGGGCTCCAAGTAAATCCATAAAAGTGAGGTGCTTGAGTCATTTTGGTCAATGCTCCTACTTTCATTGATATTGATTTTACCGGTCCACCGTATTGTTTTAGGAATTGTTTATACAATTGGTGAGCTAAGATATTGATATAACCCGGAGCCAGACCTGATTGAAGCACAAATCCTGTAGATGCATTGGAGGCCAGGGCAATAATTTCATCTGTTTCTTTTACATATTCTGTGAGGTTGACGTAATGCAGATTGTATTGCAGTGCAAACTTGGCCATTCTAGGGGCTTCTGAGCCGGGCAAACAATCTAAAATGACTTGAGCAGAACTAAAAATGTATTTCATCTCCTCTGTTTCTTGTTTGGGGTCAATGTGGAATGCTTCGATGCTAGTAATAGCCGAACTGCCGGATTTGACCCATTCTACTACCTCTTTAGCAGAATTGAGGTTGACGTCTCCAATAAATAGTTCAACATCCAATTCTCTGTTTTCAGACAACATAAGAGCTGCTGCTCTTCCTATTCCTCCACTTCCTACAATTACAAATTTACTCTTGATATACATTCTTAAGCTTTTTATTGACTAAAAACCAGTTTTGATCATCTCATTGAGCTTTTAGCCTGTTTTTTTTGAATCCTTTTTAATAGGATGCAAAAGTAATAGCTTGGGAGAGGCTGACCAAGGACTTTAACATTCTTCTTAACAGTTAGACTAAGTCGTTCTGTCTGTTACGCATTTTAAAAAAAATTATATAATATTTTAAATATCATATTATGTTTTTGAATAATGTATAAATTTAAGATTTTTATTAAAAAATATATTATAAAATTTTGTAATATGATTTTATCACGTACCTTAGCGCCCGGTTTTAATATTTAATCTACTATCTACTATCATTATGGCTAAACAAAAAAAGAAGGCTAGTCCCGAGTCCTTTTGGGATATGCTGAAACGGTGGCAGCAGGACGAAAGATTTACAAAGATCCTGGCTATGCTGTCGTTTATGTTGGCAGTTTATCTTACAATTTCATTTATTTCTTACCTGTTCAGCTGGAGGTCTGACCAAGACAAGGTTATGCATTATTCATGGCATATTCTGTTTAAGTCATCCGTTAGCGTAGAAAATTGGCTGGGAAGACTTGGAGCGTATTCCTCCCATTTATTATTCTTTTATGGCTTTGGAATTGCCGGATTTCTTGCTATTCCATTATTGGTACAGCTTGGTATCAGGCTGATGCACCGTGGTGGGTGGATGAGTTTTTTGCGATTTTCTACTCATACCATAGTTATCATGTGTTTGCTCGCCATGATCATGAGTTTTGTTGGTGCCAACAGTGCTTTCCCATGGGGAGGAGCGTTTGGCAACTACAATTGCAATCTCATTGGAAGCTTTGTAGGAGAAATAGGACTTGGTATATCTTTAATTTTTGGCTTGGTTAGTTTGTTCGTTTGGTATTTTAATCCAAACTTTCAAGCGTTCCAAATGGAAACCAGTGGTTCGACCTCAATCAGTAATTTCTGGTCGCCGTCCTGGTTCAAAGGGTTTGGTTCGGGTTCGAGTCAGGAAGACAAAAGTGAAATGGCTAAATCCATGTCTTTTCACTCTCAAATGAACCCAAAAGAAGAAGAAAATTTTATACTTGATTTTGCTGATTATAATGCAGAAAAATTGGGATTCGTTCAGCCTGAAACCAAGGCAGATACATCAACAGCAAATAATCTCAAAGAGTCCAATTTGGAAGATGAGTTGAGTTTGACCTCTGTGGGGGTTTTATCCCATTCTCAAGCTCCAATTTTAAATTTAGAAATAGCAGGTCCTGCAGAGGAGCGCTCAAGTTATACAAGAGAAACAGAACAAAACACGAATATAGCAACAGATTCCTCCGTTCTCGATGAAGAGGACGGATGGAATTCTGATTCGGAGGATTTGTTCGATCCAACCTTAGAGTTGAGTTCCTATAAAATTCCAAGCTTAGAATTGCTGAATGATTATAGTGATCAAAAAGCAGAAGTGGACCGTGCCGAATTGGAAGCTAACAAAAATCAGATCATTGCAACGTTGCAGCATTACAAAATTGAGATTCAAAAAATCAAAGCGACTATTGGTCCAACGGTGACTCTGTATGAAATCGTTCCGGCTCCCGGTGTAAGAATTTCGAGAATCAAATCATTGGAAGATGATATTGCGTTGAGCTTGTCTGCACAGGGAATTAGAATTATTGCACCCATTCCGGGCAAAGGAACAATAGGCATTGAAGTTGCTAATAAAAACAAACAGGTTGTTCCATTAAAAGAATTGTTGAAGTCAGAGCGATTCAATGATCCTAAGATGGAATTGCCATTGGCATTAGGAAAAAACATTTCTAACGAAGTAGTTGTGGCCGACTTAACCAAGATGCCGCATTTACTTATAGCCGGAGCTACTGGGCAAGGAAAATCGGTGGGGATTAATTCAATTCTAATGTCCATTCTGTACAGGAAACATCCATCGGAAGTAAAACTTGTGTTGATCGATCCTAAAAAAGTGGAATTGCCCATTTACACAGATATCTACAAACATTTTTTGGCCCAGCTGCCCAATCAAGAAGAGGCCATTATTACCGATACTTCGAAAGTGATTTACACTTTGAATTCACTTTGTATCGAAATGGATCAACGGTATGAATTGTTGAAAGCGGCAAGAGTCAGAAATTTGTTGGAGTATAATGATAAATTTAAAAATAGAAAACTAAATCCCGAAAAAGGACATCGATTTCTCCCTTACATTATTCTTGTGATTGATGAGTTTGCAGATCTTATTATGACTGCAGGGAAAGAAGTAGAGATGCCCATTGGAAGGTTGGCGCAATTGGCAAGAGCAGTGGGTATTCATTTGATTATTGCTACCCAAAGACCATCGGTTAAAATTATCACGGGATTAATTAAAGCAAACTTTCCGGGAAGAATAGCTTTCAAAGTTTCTTCAAATATAGATTCAAGAACTATTTTGGATTATGGAGGAGCGGAGCGTTTGATTGGACGAGGAGATATGCTGTACAGTGTAGGTTCGGATATGATTCGTTTGCAATGTGCATTTGTTGACACCCCGGAAGTAGAAAGAGTGATCAAGTTTATTGGAACACAGCAGGGATTCGGTAGTCCTTATTATCTACCTGAATTTAAAGGAGAAGGCTCCGAGGATGAAGCCGGGATGATCAGCGCAGGAGAGTTGGATGAGATGTTTGCAGAAGCTGCAAGACTGGTTGTGCAAAGTCAACATGGAAGTACTTCTATGATTCAACGAAGATTAAAACTGGGCTACAATCGCGCAGGCAGAATTATGGATCAAATGGAGGCTGTGGGAATCGTGAGTGCTGCCGAAGGCAGTAAGCCAAGAGAAGTACTGGTATTTAATGAAATTGAATTGGAGAATATTTTGGCTAAATTCAAATAAAAAAACAATCTTATTTTTTACGTAGTTTAAACCTTCTGAGATTGATAGTAGATGGCCTCGGGTTGACCGCCGAGGCCTTTTTTATTTTAGGAGTGAAATCTATTTGAACATACTAAAGAATAACTAATAAACGCTATAAACATTAAAAGATCGAACTACTGGATCCAGACCGGCAGGAAGATCTACCAGGCTCAATTTTCAGGGCTAAGGACTACAATTGATCTGAGCAGCTGCCCATCGGGTTTGCTGCATTATCGCATATTGCATGAGCATCATCTCCTTCAATCCGGCAGTTTGGTAAAATACTAAATCAGAGTACTTTTATGTTTATACTGTAACCCAAACACTTTCTGATGAAAAAAAATTATTTCTATAAGCTTATTTTTTTTAATCTCAACTATTTTACTTCCTGCTCAGTCCAATTATAACCGGATAATACCTTCTTATGAATACAAGGCAGAAGGTGTTTTTAGTCCGGTATTGGAGTGGGGAGACACTAGCTTTGCATTTGTATTTTGCGAGTATGCATACAAATAAGGTTACTCCGGCAGTATAGCGAGATTGGGCAAGAGCGGTGAAGTGTATTCTAATATTGACTTTCCGGATACGATCAATCCATATGTGATACGAGACTGGAAGAAGGATACGGATGGGATCTATATCTGTGAACGTCGCTTTTTCTACGACTCTCTTGGATTTAGTCATTTTTACGCCAAACTCAGCCCAACTATGGATACTCTTTGGACCAAAACTATCAGGACCGAATACAATGTCCCTGGATTGGTAAGTATTTGTAAATTAAAAAATGGAAATCTGGTGATGGTCGGTTTTGACGGGTATAATGAAAATCTTGTTGGAGGAACTTTTGTTGACAAAAATAATGCGGTACTCCTGTTGGTTGATAATAAGGGAAATGTATTGAATCTTCTTAACCTTCCTAAAAAGGAGCCGAAATCATTGGAGGGCTTTCATTATGTGATGGAAACGCGATCGGGAGAACTTTACGCTTTAGGTCAAGTGCAATACGCAACGCTTTACAACGAAGGCCTGATTATGAAGTTTGATTCTATGGGCAAACTGATCTGGAGGAAAAATTACGGCGAGTATCAGCATACTTATAATTTTCGTTATATGGACGAGCTAGCGGACGGTACGCTATTGGTTATTGGAGGAAAGGAAAAGCTTTTTTTTCTTGATGGGGCATACAGTACCCATCTCTTACTCCACTTAGACAAAAATGGGAATGTTTTAGAAGAAAAAAACGTTTTTAATAATTACAAAGGTGGAGTTTTTTCTTGCATCAAAAGCCGAGACGGAAATTATGTCTGTGCAGGGGTCATATTGAAAACCAGGGATCATTATCCTGATTCTTACATAATTAAATTCAGCCCAAAAGGTGACAGTATCTGGGTGCGGGAGTATTCTCATTGGGATGACAGAGATGAGTACTTTTTCAATATTGCACAGGCTTCTGACGGAGGATATTTTTTAAGTGGTGAAACGTTTATCTCAGAAGAGGATCACAGCAGTAAAGGATGGGTGGTGAAGACGGACAGTATGGGTTGCCTGCTGCCGGGATGCTATACAGCGATAGAAGTGGAACCTGAGGAGAAAGGTCTGCGATTCTTATTGTCGCCCAATCCGACAGGAGATTATGTACAACTGTATCTCAATAATCCTGAGGATCGATATAGGCAGTACGAAATCGAACTACTGGATCAGAACGGCAGGAAGATCCATCAGACTCAATTTTCCGGGCTTAGGACTACAATTGATCTGAGCAGCTGCCCATCGGGTTTGCTGTATTATCGCATATTGTATGAGCATCATTTCCTTCAATCCGGCAGTTTGGTAAAATACTAAAACAGAGTATTTTTATGTTTATACTGTAAGCCAAACACATCCTGCTGAAAAAAATTATTGAAGTAAAATATTTTTCTTATTTGGTTGTTTGAGTGTTTTTTGGTGGATTCCTTTTTTAAATAAAAAAAATTTTTATAACTATCCTTGTTTTCCGGCAATCCATGCACTGGTCCATGCATGTTGAAAATTGAATCCTCCGGTGAACCCATCAACATCCATCATTTCTCCAGTAAAAAATAAATTGTGAATTTTTTTGGATTCCATAGTTTTTAAATTGATTTCAGAAAGATCAACTCCACCACAGATTACAAACTCCTCTTTGAAGCTGGTTTTACCATTGCATTTCAATCTACATTCAAATAATATGGAACAAAGCTGCCTAAGTTCATCAAAAGAGCAGTCAGCTAAGTTTTTTTCTCCATCCAGTTTTATCAGTTCCAATAGTCTGGTCTTTAATCTTGTTGCAAGGGAATTGGGAAGAATTTGTTTTAGTTTGGATTTTGCTTGCTTCTGCTTTTGGATTTTTAATGACTCAAAAAAATCATTTTCTTTTTGAGCCGGGAGAAAATTAAGCACTACTTCATAAGAGTAATTGGCTTCTGCCAATTCTCTTGCCAGTATGGATGACAATTTGATTACTCCGGGACCGCTCAGACCCCAATGTGTGAATAATAGGGGACCTGTATTGGATTGCTTACTTAAGTTTGTTTTTATTTCAACAGATTCAACACTAATTCCTTCAAGACCACGAAATTCTGAATTGGGAATATTGAAGGTAAAGAGAGAAGCAACAGGCGTTTGGATGGCTATGCCAAGCTCCTGCAAAAAATGATATTGGGAAAGTTTGGGATATCCTCCACAACTTAGAATTAATTTGGTGCAAAGAATTTTTCTTTGATTCGAAAACTGAAGTTCAAATTGATTATTCTGTAGTTGAATTTTGTTTAACTCATATTGGAACCGAATTTTGGTTTGATCTTCAGTAAGCTGTTTCATAAAACAGTCTATGATGGTTTGGGACTGATTGCTCACCGGAAAAATTCTTCCATCTTCTTCTGTTTTGAGTTTTACATTTTTCGACTCGAACCAATGGATTATATCTTCTGTGTAGAATTGAAAAAAAGAGTTGACCAATTGATGTTTGCCTCTTGGATAAAAACTACAAAGTTCCTTTGGGTCAAAACAGGCATGAGTTACATTGCATCTGCCTCCACCTGAAATTTTTACTTTGGCTAATGATTTTGTAGTTTTCTCAAAGATCGCAATACTGTGTTTCGGATGATGCAGTTTTTCGCTAATGGCTGCGAAAACTCCGGATGCACCTGCACCTATGATTACAGTTTCACAATAGGATAGGGTATCATCCATGAACATGAATTTATTGGAGGTCTCCGGCTTTAAGAAACAGCGAATCTATAAACGCTTTTCTGTTGAACACCTGCATTTGAGCTATGTCTTCGCCTACACCAATGTATTTGATAGGGATTTTGAATTGATCCGAAATTCCTATCGCCACTCCACCTTTGGCAGTGCCGTCAAGTTTGGTTAAAATTAAACCGGTAACATGCGCTGTGTTGGTAAACTGTTTGCATTGCTCTATGGCATTTTGGCCTGTTGTTGCATCAAGGATGAGAAGAACTTCATGAGGAGCGCCCGGCAATGATTTTGAAATAGACCGTTGAATTTTGCCCAATTCATTCATTAGATTGATCTTGGTATGCAATCTTCCTGCAGTATCGATGATCAGAACATCAATTTCATCTTTTAGAGCCTGTTGTGATGCTTCATATGCGACAGCGGAAGGATCCGCACCCATGCCTTTGGAAAAGAAAGCAGAACCTACGCGTTGAGACCAAATCTTGAGCTGGTCATCTGCGGCTGCTCTGAAGGTGTCTCCTGCTGCAATCATAACTTTTTTTCCTTGCAAACTGTATTGGTATGCAAGTTTTCCTATACTGGTTGTTTTGCCCACTCCATTTACTCCAACTACAAGGATAACATGTGGTTTTTGGCTGCCCACTTCATATCCCTCAATATCTTTTGTGTTATTGTCAGCAAGCAAAGTTGTGATCTCTTCTTTGAGCAGATTGCTTAATTCAGCGGTGTTGAGGTATTTGTCTTTGGATACTCTGTCCTCGAGCCTGTTAATTATTTTGACTGTGGTTTCGAGTCCGACATCAGAGCTTATCAAAATATTTTCAACCTCATCAAGAAGTTCTTCGTCAACATGGGATTTGCCAATAATGGCCTTAGAGAGTTTATCAAAAAAACCTGTCTTGGTTTTCTCCAAACTTTTATTTAAATCTTCCTGCTCTTTCTTCCCAAATAATTTATCAAAAAATCCCATGAATGTAGATTGAGAGTTGTCAATAAAAATAGATTAAGTCAATAATGTTGTATAAAAACAAAAATGAGAAGCCAATCCTATTGATTTGACTTCTCATTTTTATAATTTGGAACAGAGTATTTCTACTTGGATTGTTCAAAAAACTCTTTCACTTTATCTTTATGAACGATCTGCTCTTTGTATGTGTATTTTCCGGTAACAGGATCCTTAATGGATTTGATTACTTTAACAAAATCCCTACCAGAACCTGCATTAGCAGCACGCTGAGCAACTTTCGCGTTTTTGGATACTTTTGCCATGGTTATTTAATTTCTTTGTGAACGGTATATTTTTTAAGAACAGGATTGTATTTTTTTAATTCAATTCTGTCCGGAGTATTTTTTCTGTTTTTCTCTGTCACATATCTTGACATTCCGGGCATTCCGGAAGCCTTGTGTTCGGTACATTCAAGAATGATTTGGAGACGATTGCCTTTGGATTTCTTTGCCATTGTTAGAGTATATTAAATCTGAATTACTTGCTGTTTAGTTTTTTTAGAAACGCATTGAGTCCTAATTTGTCAATAGTTCTTAGCGCTTTGGCGGTAACTTTTAGCTCAACCCATTCGCCGGTTTCAGGTATAAAAAACATTTTCTTCTGAAGATTTGGATTAAATCTTCTTCTTGTCTTTCTATTGGAGTGAGAGACATTGTTTCCATACATTGGACGTGTTCCTGTAAGATCGCAAACTTTAGACATAACGCTTCTTTTTTCCTTATATTAAATAGTGACTCCGTCAGGATTCAAACCTGAAACCTCCTGATCCGTAGTCAGGTGCTCTATTCAGTTGAGCTACGGAGCCTCAAGTGGTTTTGAAATCAGTGCGCAAAGGTACGCTTATTTTTTATATAAAATACTGATTTGTTTAAATTTTTACGAAACTTGTGCTGAGACGCTCTTTGTTCGATCTCAAAGTTAAATAATAAACACCTGATGGCCAATGTTTTGTATATAGTTTGTCCAATTTCGGGTTGCTTTCTTGGAAGTCGATTTTTTTATTGTAAATCAAACGACCTGAGGCGTCAAATACGCTTATTGTTTTTTCACCATATGAGTTGGCTTGGTAGTAAATTTCGACTTCCTCTTCCTCGCTGAGTATGCTTGGTTGAATCCTCAGCGTTGAGTTTTCTACAAGTCCGCCACACCAAACTTGAAGGCAATTATAGGCTTTGAGAGCGTTTAATCTCTTTCCGGTTCTTGTAATGAGATTCAAACTTGAATTTGGATCGCCGCATTCCAGAATAAAGGACTTAACCAGTAAAGCCGCAGAATCCGGTTTGGATTTGGCAAGTTCAGACAGTTTAGGACAAAATTGATAGAGTGAGGCTGCCAAAGCTGCTGCCTGGGGTGCAGAAAATGAAGTGCCTCCTTCTACAGAAACCTTTTTTAGATTATCCAAAAGATAAACATCTTCTCCTCCGGCACCTATGTCTACATGTGTTTTATTGAATGCAGCTCTCTCCACTTTGCGGTCGTTGATATCTGTATTGGTAACTGTTATGAGGTAATTGCTTGGACAGAGTCCCGGTATGTCTCCGTCTTTTTCTATATCGACTCCATCATTTCGCACAGCTGCTGAATTTAGTATTCCAACAGAACCGCATTTATTGTAAGCATCGCAAATTTTTGGAAAATCTTGAGGAAAAGCGTCATCAAAACCGGCAGAGGTATTACAGGCTACTACAAAGGCTCCTTTTTTGCCATTGGACAGATTGTAAGATGATCGCATTGCATAAAAGTAATTGTAGCAATCTATCATGGCAAATTCATTGGTGGCAGAGCAAAGCAATAATTTTATTCCGGGACTAACTCCTGAAATTTGAACACCATTGTTGCCGACAGCAGCTATCATCGAAGATACTGCCGTTCCATGCCGTTCAGAAAAATGATTGTCTGTTTTTCCAATTCGAGCATTGTATCCAAAATGGTCATCGATATATCCGTTGCTGTCGTCGTCTAAATTATTGTCCGGAACTTCATTATAATTTCTAAAAATATTGGCCAATAAATCAGCTTGATCGTAAGCAAATCCATCATCTAATACACCAACTACTATGCTGTCTTTATTTGGACTCAAGCCACTAGTGCTGTAACACCATAATTCATCAAACTGTTGTTTGGCAATATGCCATTGCTTTATCAGGTCAGGATCATTACTTCTGCAAGTTCTGTTGGTTAAACTTCGATTTGGTCTGAAAGATTGAATTTCGGTAAGGGATTGCAAGAATTTCACTTCTTGATCCGGACTGAAATCGGATCGAAATCGGAGAAGACATAGTTGTTGATCAATTTCATTGATTTCACCTGCAAGTTCAAATTCCTTATATAGCTTGAGCTTGTTTATTTTTGATTTGGGATTCACTATATATTCATGGGGAATAGTTTGCGCCAAACCAAAATGGAATGCAATAATACATACCAAAAATGCTCGGATAGGCATTTGAAATTGTCTTTTCATTGTTTTACTTTTAGGTCAGGGGCGGGGTTCAAAAGCTAACGTTCAAAGGTAGTAAAAATTATATTATTTTATGGATTTTGCAATTCTACAAAAACGATTTGTCCATCACTGATGGAGAATCGCTGTATATTATGAAACCACTCTTTGGGCAGGTTTAAAAATTCTGTCCATTCTTTGGCTTCATTTAATCTAAGAAAACGATTTTGATGACTGCAAATAAGGTCACCATTGGGTTTGATGCAGAAGTCCTCAGAGCCTGTTGGCATTAAGGCAAGGATTTCGGATTTGGAGGATCGGATATTGTATTTTTTTAGCAGGTTTGCATCTTTGGTTTTATGTACAAAGTAAATTTCTTCATTAAATACTTCAAAGCTGCGGCCCACATCCTCCGCAAAAATCAATTTGCTAAGACTGCCTTCTGTACATACAGCCATTTTATGATGTTCGTCGACCAAAAAGCACACCCATGTTTTGTCTTTGATCCATCTGTAATAGCCGATTTTGCCTTGTTCGTCTAACAGTACTTTTTGGGTTAATCCTGAATTCAGATTTTGAAGAGTAAGCCATTGGGAATTGCTGTCGGAGGTCGGAACTTTTACAGTAGTAAATGACTCAGAAAGTGTTGGATGCAAGCGAGGAGAATATTCACTGTCTTGAGAACGGGTAAGGTTGCGATATTCCTTGAGGTCTAAATCAAATAAAAAAATATCGGTCTGTTTTGATTCTTCTACATAAATCGTCGCGAAGAATTGGTTTTCTTTAATAATATAGGGTTGGTTATTGTACCCTTTGGAATTAAAAGAGCTTAAATAGTTGAGATCAGAATAACTGTATTGTTTGTCTTGGTTCTCTTTGTAATGCAGCGAATAGAGTTGTGTTACCGGAAGTTGAGCACATAATGGAGTGACAATCCAACAGGTAAAAAACAAGCAGCAAATTTTTTTTGCGAATAATAAAGTTGGTTTTATGCTGCGTGAAGTGGCTGTAGGGCTTGGTGCAGAATCGGTAACACCGTTCTGCACGGAGCGTTCAGCGAACCCCGTAAGACACTGACCGCTCATGCAATGAGTGGTCACGCCCAAATGGTATACTTTTTTACAATTCAAAATGAGATTAATCTTGATTGGCGGATCTGAAGATGCGATTCCAATTGATTCCATCTTTGAGTTTGGCATTTTTCAAGCTAAACCAAATGAACAGCGGTTTTCCGACGATGTGGTCTGCAGGGACAAATCCCCACGAGCGAGAATCCTCGGAGTTATGTCGGTTGTCGCCCATTGCCCAATAATAATCTTGCTTAAAAGTATAGCTTGTTGCGACTTGGTCGTTAATGAAAATTTGATCGGATTTCATTTCGAGTTTATTGCCTTCATAAGTTCCAATGATTCTGGTGTAGAGGGCGATATTTTGTGCAGTTAAATTTACGGTTGCCCCTTTTTTTGGAATCCACAGAGGACCAAAATTGGCAAAAGTCCATTTATAATGTACCGTATCCATTGGGAAAGTGTTGCTCATATCATCCGGCATATAGACCTGCATTTGAATGTTTGGATCAAGGTTTTTGATTTTTTGAACCTGTTCTTCATCCAATGCAAATATTCCTCTGGAAGGCTGAGATTCTCTAAGGCTTACGCCCCATTGATCCAGTTTTTTAAGAGGTAATGCTGTAGGCGATGAAACAAAATAAATATACTGCATGTGTTTTGGATTCTTTGCAGGCTGTCCGTTGATATAAAGTTGATTGTTGATGATTTGAATGCTATCGTCCGGCATAGCGACACATCTCTTGATGTAATGATCTTTTTTGTCCATAGGACGGACTCGGAGAGTGCTGTTTTTTACATCGGCTTTAGCCTCCGGTTGTTTGGCCACCTGTTGAGCGGACCAAGATCGAGTGGGGCTTAGGTAAACGGAGTCTCCGGCAGGCCAGTTGAAAACAAAAGGGTCATTCCTTTTGAGTGAGCTTATCGCAGGCAATCTAAAATACGGAAGTGAGGGTTTGTCTAAATAGGATTCGCAACCAAGTCCCGGAACCGTATTGTGCAATAAAGGGAACATTGCTATAGTCATGGGAGTTCTTATGCCATAGTGAGCTTTGGACACAAAGAGAAAGTCTCCTACTTTGAGTGAGCCTTCCATAGAGGAAGTGGGGATAACAAAAGCTTCGATGAGGAACATTCTTATGAATGCAGCTGCAAAAACAGCAAAAACTATAGATTCTACCCATTCTCTAGCCATGGATTTGGCATAGGGATTATTGCTCCTTAGGCGTTCTGCTTTGCTCCAGTCTTTCTTTTTTTGAGCTTCGTGCAGTGAATTGATATAGTTCTGTTCATTGCTGTAGGCAGGCTCTACGTATTTGCAGTCTTGTTCACGTCCAATGATTCCCAAAATGGCAGGAGGAAAAATAACGGCCAAAGCGGAGTGCCAAAAGTCCATTTTTCCGAATGATCTGACAAGATCTATACACATTCCTGTCCAAATAAAAATATTGACGATCGGGAAAAGCAGCCAAAGGGCATGACCGGGCTTGCGACCTATGAGCTTGCACCATTCAACAAAGTTTACCCCGGGAATCCAGGCTTTTGAACCTGAGACGCCAGCTTTGGGAAAAACCCAAGAGAGGGTTAAACAGGTAAGAACATAGGTTACGAGGAGGAAAATTAAAACTATCAATTCTTAAGCTTTTTATATTGGCCTCAAAGATAAAGTAAAATCGCTGTTATTGGCTAAAATATAGACTAATAGCCTATAAAACAGGCTAAAATGAAGGGTTGGGTACTGTGGCGAAGAGGCTTATGTGAAAACGGATATGAACATGAAATTTTTAATGACCTATATTTTAATGATTTCGAAAACGGCAATACCATAGAAAGAGATTTGAAAGAAATGGCAGGAGAAACTGATTTCTTGCCGGCTAAAATTGAGCCTGTAGATGGGTATTTATTTTGAAAGCAATGCTTGCTTCATTGGATAAAATGGGTCTTCAATAATCAGTTTTCTTACGATCCGTTTTGAAATGCTGAGCAAAGTATTTGTATGGGTGAATTAACTAACTCAACGATCTATTTTTTTTATATTTTTCTATTCATAATTGATTTACAACAATGGATTTTAGCTCATTTTAGTTCATTTTTTTACCTGCAATAAAACAGGCTTTAACTTTGGTTTTGGGAATTTCTGAGTCTTCACAACTGAGTAAATTATGATCTAAAATGATAAAATCTGCCCATTTGTTAAATTCTAAACTGCCCAAATCTTTTTCTCTATTCATCGCATAAGCATTCCAAATGGTGTATGCGCGCAGAGCTTCGATCCTTGTCATTTTTTGCTCCGGAAAAAATTCAAGTCCGTTATCCAATCTTTTCCTTGTTACAGCTGCGTATAAATTTTCAAAAGGGTTAATTTTTTCTACCGGGGCATCTGTTCCGTTGGCTATTTTAGCATCTGCATTGAGAAGGTCTCTCCATCTGTAAGAGGTTTTTGCTCCTCTCGAGCGGCCAAGTCTTTTGATTACGAAAGGCGCATCGCTGGTGCAATGAAGGGTTTGAACAGAGGCAATTACTCCGAGCTTGGCAAATCTTGGGATGTCCATACTGTCAATATGCTGTGCATGTTCTATTCTCCATCGCAGTTGCGGCGGAACTTGATTTTTTTCGATATAGTCCAACACTTCTCGATTCCCTCTGTCGCCGATAGCATGGACACAGAGCTGCAATTGTTTTGCTTTGCAAGCTTTAATTACAGAATCAAGTGTGGTTAAGGGAAGTGTATTTTGACCCAGCATTTTTGGATTATCAGAATAGGCTTGCAACAACCAGGCTCCATAAGAGCCTAAGGCGCCGTCCAAATACAATTTGACCTGTCTGGCATTAAAGAAATCAGGCTTTTGAGTGGGAAATGGAAGGCGATTGATTTCTTTGAGCAGTCGGTCATTATTATCAAAAAGCATAGCTTCTATCCTTATCTTAATAGAACTGTCCAAAATTAATTGGTGTAGTTCTTCCAATAGTTGAAAATCGGCTCCTGCATCTTGCAGGCATGTAATGCCATATTGGAGGGCTTCTTGTTGAGCCTTAAGCGCATAATTTTTTGTTCTTTGTAAAGATTTTTCTTTGCTCAATGTTTTGGAATTGAGTGCGTTTGTGATCAGATCCATTGCATTTTCTTCGAACACTCCCGTCAATCTGTTATTGGCATCTTTGACAATTCTTCCGCCGCTTGGTGAAGCTGTTTCTGCGCTGATATTTGCCATTTCCATTGCTTTGGAATTGGCAATTAAGGCGTGGCCGCTTGCATGAGTCAGTACCACAGGGTGATCCGGGGATACCGCCGAAAGCAAATCATGGTATGGATATCCATCAAATCTGAGATCGGTGTTGGAGTTCCATTTGTCTTGATGCCAACCTCGACCTTCTATCCATTCGGCTTTTGGAGTTTCTTTTGCTTTTTGTTCTACCAAGGAGACTATTTCTTCCCAGTTTTTACTGTCCAAAAGATTGATATTGATTAATGATTTTCCAAGGGAAGTGAAATGAGCATGAGCATCTATCAATCCGGGCATTAAAAAGTCTCCGGCAAGGTCTATGATTTGGGTTTGATCTCCGGCCAATCCTTGGATATTAATATTCGATCCCGCAGCAACAATTTTGCCTTCTTTTACAGCGATGGCTTGCACAACAGAGTTTTTTGAATCTGCAGTATAGATTGTTCCATTGATCAGGATCAAATCTGCATTTTCCTTTATCTTGCAGCTCGAAAGAAATGCAAATATGATGACAACAAGTAGTTTGAATTTTGAATCTTGCATTAGATAAGATATGGCGGCAGCAAAGTTAAGATCATTTGAAGAGCTGGTCAATTTATTTTCTGATTATTCCGCAGAACAATCCGGTATTGAGCGATCAAAATTGCTCTATGAGCCCGTGGATTATATCATGGAACAGTCGGGCAAAAAATTAAGGCCTCTGAGTATGCTCTTGGTGCATCAGGCATTGGGAGGAGACGTATCCGATATTTTGCCTGCTGCCTATGCGATTGAGCTTTTTCATAATTTTACTCTTGTGCATGATGATATCATGGATAAGGCTGAATTGAGAAGAAATAAAGATACAGTGCACAAAAGATTTGGGACGGAGTTGGCGATTTTGTCCGGAGATGTTATGATGATCGATTCTGTGCAGTATGTTAGAAAAGCAGAGCGCAATTGCAATAATGGTTCGGCAATTGATTTGTTTCTTAAAACAGCTCAAGAAATTTGTATCGGTCAAGCATTGGATATGAGATTCGAGCGCAGAAACGATGTAGTCAAAGCAGAATATATAGAAATGATAAGATTGAAAACGGCTGTTTTGTTGGCATGTTCCATGAGCATTCCTGCAGTGCTCTCTCGGCAAGATGAACAGACGGTTCAATTAATCTATGGTTTTGCGGAACAGCTTGGCATTGCTTTTCAAATTCAGGATGACTACTTGGATTTATATGGAGATCAATCCAAAGTAGGGAAGCAGTCGGGTGGAGATATTCTTCAAGCCAAAAAGACTATATTGTATTTTGTTGCTCTTGAATATTCTGACGGTGATCAAAAATCAAGGTTAAATCATTTATTCTCATCGGATATACAGGGAGAGTTGCGATTGGAACAAACTAAAATCTTATTTGAAGAACTGAATGTGAAAGATAGAGTCCAGCAGGAAATAGCTTTGTCTATAAAACAATGTGATAAAATTTTAGAACGGTTGATTCCTATTACAGCGCTCCATGAGGTTTTGGTTCAATTGAAAGAACAGGTATTGCAACGAGATAAATAATATTTCTCTTATTTATTAGCTCCTCTTTTTAGCTTGAATGCCAGCTTTATTTTGCATTGATCGGCAAATTTTAACTGGCCGGAATGAGAGTAATCTATTCTGGTTATGAAATTTAATTCTCCTGTGATATCTTCACCAATGGCGTTATAATTGCTTACAGTTACAGGAGATCCTTTGGGAATACCATTCACTATCAATTCATCTCCATTAAGAAATGTTAGTGTTATATCTCCTGCAGAAGGCGCCAATTCATTTGTAGCACTTACTGCTTCTTTAGTTCCTGTAGTTGTTCCTCCTGTCCATCCAAAATCAATAAAAGTAAATTTCTTATCCAGGCGATTATTGGATTTTTCTTCTAGGGATTCGGACTTAATGTGAGTTATTCCGAATGAACTTAAAAAATGAACATCATCATTGCTTGCCGTATTGGTGAGAACTATACTTTGATTGGCAAGAAATCCCTTGTCCATCGTTATAGTATATTCACTGGGGCCTTGGACAGATGGACCGGGGTCAGTGGATTCGCAACCGGAGATCAAAAAGCTAATCGCAAATAAAATAAATAGCAAATAATTCTTCATTCTAAATTTATAAGCATTAAAAAAATAATGGACTTCTTAGGCAGTAAAAATAGCCGATTTAGAATTTCATGATTTTATGTAATTCCTGTCTTCCGTCCTTGCTTTGAGCCTTTATAAAATACAATCCTGTAGGGAGATTGTCACTATTTATCCTAACAGATGAATGATGTAAGTCTTGGGTTACAATTTTTTCCCCGGATTGAGTAAATAATTGAATGGACAGATCGTTTCTATTCTGCAAATTTTCTATTTGGAAATAAGATTGCCCGGTATTGCTAACAGAAATAAGTTTGGAGCTGATGGCTGCTTGGTCGTAAATCACAAGTTTTGCATCATTTATAACCATATCAATTGCTCCTTCTGTAAAATAAAACTCTTGTACAAATTGATTATTCAATTCAATTTTCAGATCTTCTTTTGAACTAAATTCAAAAATTGAATGGTCCTTTGAATAATCAAGACCTGCAATGGAAGGGTCCGACCATGACAAAGTAATGCTTTTCCTTTCCGGGCTTAAATAAAAATTAGTGTTTCCAATATCTCTTGAATTCTGAGGACTTGTTTTAAAGTCCGAAATTTTGCTAACATCCATATTGAGCCTGAATTGAATACCAATTAATTTGTCTTTCTGCAAAGAAAAAACATATTTATAGTTTTCGTTGACGGCATCATAGCTCTTGGTAAGATAAATATTGATATAGTCTGAGCTTCTTGTTTCAGAGTCAGCAAATCCCAAGCTCTTAGCTCCTGAAACATCGCCGTATTTCCAAAATCCAAACTCATTGGTGATCGATTTTGATATGATATCATCTATCTTTACTCTGTTGAGTACTTTTTCGTTATGATTTTTGGGGTCGTGACAAACTGCAAGTGAATTGGGGATTCTGGTTAATTTGGTCGTAATTCCTAAAACTAATTTTCTCAAATCTCCCATATCCGCAGCTGATACAGAGCCGGAATAATTCACGTCAGCAACAGCAAGCTGCATATTATTGAGCTGAGAAAGTCCCAATAAATATTTTTGAATTGCAACTATATCTGCTGTGGTTACATTTTCATTGGGATTAAGTTGGGTATTGTTTACAGGACTTACATAATATCCGGAGGTATTGCTTGGTAATTGGAATTCACAATTATAATCTAAACCGGGCAACTCAAAAGGAGGGTTTCCATTTTCGAAGTCGTTTAAAAATACCTTTGTTGCCTTGTCAGGAGTTGCAATACTTATACTGAAGGCTTTGCTGCATCCACTTCCGCCTCCGTTGCCTCCACCTCCAGTGCCACCGCCGCCGGAACTTATTCTTAGGGCCTGAGCAATAGCAGTATCGAGTCGACTTTGGTCTCCGGTATTGATTTTAATATCAAAATTTACCTCACCATTAGGAGCGATTACGATAAACGTTGGTGTTCCTGTATAGACTCCATAGGTTCCGGTTTTGTATGGAGCTACAGCAGTAATGCTTCCTCCATCATTGCCGACTCCGGGAAATGTTAAGCCATGACCCTGTGCATAAGTCTTCACATTGGCATTGTAATCCCAGGTCTGAGTACTCAATTCTATAAACTCTACTTTTCCTGCTCCGCCACCCCAACGCTGATAGACCTGTTGTACAGTCGGAGCAATAGAGTTGCATGGAGGACAGGCAACAAAAAACAATTTCAATACAACAACCTTATCTTGATTGAGATAATCTTCATAAAGTTTATGTACTTTATTGTTATAATCTGTAACCGTAAAATCAGGAGCCTTTGCAGCAAACAAGCTAAAACTTACGCAAAGTCCTATGGCGATGATGAACTTTTTCATTGATTTCTTTTTATAAAATGGTGCAGAATCTAAAAATTAAGGATAGCCTATTGACTATCAAATATACAAATAATTTTATTTTTTAATAAAAAAAACTCCATTGGGATTTCACAAAATTAAACTAATTGATCTGGGTCAAATTGAATATAAGACAGCATGGGATTTACAAACGGCTAAACATCAAGAGCTTATATCCTATAAAAAGTCTGAGCAAAGGGAGCAAAAAAGACCGCAGCATAGTTTGATTTTATGCGAGCATCCGCATGTATATACATTGGGTAAGTCTGGTTCGGATGCCAATTTGCTTATTCCTCAGCAAAATCTAAGCCAAATTGGAGCCGAATTTCATAAAATAAATCGGGGAGGGGATATCACCTATCACGGTCCCGGTCAATTGGTCGTTTATCCTATTCTGGATTTGGACGAGCTGTTTACAGATGTGCATAGATATGTTAGAACTTTAGAAGAAGTGGTTATCAAAACCTGTGAGGAATTTGACATTCAGGCCGGACGCATAGCAGATTATACAGGAGTTTGGCTTGATACAAAAACTGCATTTCCAAGAAAAATTTGTGCCATTGGCGTGCATATCTCAAGATGGGTCACTTTGCATGGTTTGGCATTCAATATTGATACTGATTTATCTTATTTTTCACACATCATTCCTTGTGGAATTTCTAAAGATGAAAAAACAGTAAGTTCTCTATCAAAAGAATTGGGCAGAAAAGTGAGTTTAGAAGAAGTTAAGCCCATTTTTATTAGGCATTTTTTAGAACTGTTCGAACTTGAAATGATCGACAATTAATTTTATATGACTGAATTAAAATACAATTTTAAGAGCCAAATTATGACCATGGAATCAAAGCCAGTTTCGGCTTCAAAAACAGAAATGAATGAACTCGTAATGCCCAATGATACTAATGCTTTGGGAAATCTAATGGGAGGAAACCTGATGAGATGGATGGATATTGCCTCCGCCATCTGTGCCAGCAGACATTGTGAATCCTATGTGGTCACGGTATCTGTAGATCATATTACATTTCATGAACCGATCAAACTCGGAGATCTTGTTACCATCAAAGCTCAGGTGACCAGGGTATTTCATACCTCAATAGAGATATTTATTGAAGTATTTACCAAAGGCATCTTGCAGCACAATGCCAGAAAATCCAATCAAGCCTTTTTTACTTTTGTGGCTCTGGATGAGCGCACCATGAAGCCTAAACAAATTGCCCCGGTAGTTCCTGAATCTGAAGAAGAGCAAAAACTATTTGATGAGGCTGCTGTAAGACGGGAATTCAGATTGGTTGTAAGTGGAAAAATTAAACCATCTGACGCCAAGGTAAGTCAAGATTTTTTACAAACTAAATCATAGAATTTCCATTCCGGTAAGTTTTTCCATAACCTGATAGGAGGTAAGGTCGTGGTCGGATGGAACTACACTGACGTAGCCATTTTCCAATGCATACAGATCGCTGTCCTTTCCGGCATCTTTGTTTTCAAATTTGCCGGTGAGCCAATAATATTTCTGGCCTCTCGGATCTGTCCCTTCTTGAAATTCTTCTACCCATGTAGCCTGTCCCTGTCTGCAAATTTTTATTCCTTTGATTTCTTCCAAAGGAAGTTTGGGGATATTGACATTGTACAAATTATGAACTCTATTTTGCAAAACAAATCGCGCAATTTTGTGGGCAATTAGGGTGGCAGCCGTAAAATCCGCAGTAAAGGAATAGTCCAACAATGAAAATCCTACAGAAGGAATGCCTTCCAGTGAAGCTTCCATGGCAGCCGACATAGTGCCGGAATAAATAATGTTTATAGAAGCATTGGATCCGTGGTTGATCCCCGATACACAAAGATCTATGGTTCTGTCCTTGAATAAGACATTTTTTGCAAGCTTAACACAATCCGCCGGAGTTCCTGTGCAGGAATAGGATTCGATCCCTTCAAACATATTTACAGGATTAAGGCGTAAAGGTTGATTGATGGTGATAGCGTGGCCCATGCCGGATTGTGGAGAGTCCGGAGCTACAACCACTACTTCTCCCAAACCTTTGACAGCTTCGACCAAAGCTTTTATACCCGGTGCAAAAATTCCATCATCATTGGCGATTAAAATCAGCGGTTTTTTCATTTAATTAGAATCTAAATTTATTTAATATGTTGTATGCTGTGTCCCTCCCTTTGGTCGTCTCAGAGTCTTTCCGGCTCGCTGTTCGCTCGGTGCTTTGCACTGTCACCTTCGGTGACACCGTACAGCCTCTTCACAGTTACAAGCTACAGGATATGTACAAGCTGCATTTTATTCTTGTAAAGGAGTACAATCTTTTCTTTTTTTATGCAATTTATCCTGCAGTTCTAACGTACATTAGACAGTGTAAAGAATAATATTTTTAGGCTTTTGTTCAAAATTCATTCAATCCAATTAAATTTACATTTTTAATACCAACTTGTGGATTATAAGGACCTGATTAACCAACTTCAGAAAAACCAATTTCATCCGGTTTATTTTCTCACCGGAGAAGAAGATTACTATATCGACAGACTGATAGACTGGTTCGAGGAAAAAATTATTCCGGCACAAGAGAGAGATTTTAATCAGTACATCGTATATGGTCGCGACAGCAATGCAAAAAAAATTGTCGAACTGTGCAGACAGTTTCCTCTCGGCGGTGAGCGCTCATTAGTTCTTCTCAAAGAAGCTCAAGAAATCAAAGATAAAGATTGGGATGGTATAGAAGCTTATCTGTCCAGACCTGCAAGCCATTGCATTCTGGCTATAGCCTACAAACACAAGAAACCCGATGGTAGATTGGCCTGGGTAAAGGCAGTAAAAGATAAAAGTTTGTTTTTTGAATCAAAATCCATCAAGGACGCCCAGGTCCCGGCATTTATTCAGGAATTAGGGAGAGCACTCCAGCTAAAAATAGACGACTCCGCAGCCAGTTTGATGGCAGAATTTATCGGAAATCAATTGAATCAAATTCACAACGAACTTCAAAAAATCAAACTCAATCTTGGTGACGGTACATTGGTTGATAAAGAAATGATTTCTGAGCAAATAGGAGTTAGTAAAGAATACAATGCATTCGAATTACAAAAAGCTTTTTCCGGTAAAGATGGAGCCAAAGTCATGAAAATTGCTCACAATATGGGCTTGCACATTAAAAACAATCCGTTGGTAGTGACCACAGCTCTACTGTTCAATCATTTTCAAAGAATTTGGTTGGTGAAATATTACGGTTCAAAACCGGATAAAGAACTTGCAGGAATATTGAAGTTGAGTTTTGCATCCTTTTTGTCGGAATACAGAGCGGCCGCTCAGAAGTATTCATTGCCTGAATTGGAGAGGATATTTTCTTTGTTGAGAGAATTTGACCTTAAATCCAAAGGAGTTGATGTTGTACAAGCAAATCATGAAGAACTTTTGAGTGAACTGTGTTCAAAAATTTTATTTGCACACTCTGCCGTTGTTTTACAAACCTCATAATAAAATCTTGATTAAATAATTTCAGTCTTGTAAGATCAGGTCAAATGAAAAGGGGGAGGCCCATTGTTCGAAATAAATTTTGAAAAAAATTGAAAATAGTAATATGTTAAAAAATCAATTGTTTATTTTATTCCTTTCAGGTTTATTTATTTTATCTTGTCAAAGGAATAATGAGAAAGTGCTCAGCAAACCTTCTCAGTTTTCTCAATATATTGTAGCCTACTCAGAAAATAAATTGGAGAGGAAAAGCAAGGTTTCTGTTACCTTCTCTTCCGAGATTACCAAGGTGCAAAATAGTAAAGAAAAACCTTTGAATAAGATTGCAAGCATTAGCCCAAATCTGCCCGGAGAGTTTCAATTTTCAAATCTGTATACCTTGGATTTTGTCCCTTCTGAAAGAAATTTTAAAGGCTCAGATCAATTTTATTTAACTGTCAATATGAAGGAATTATGGCCGGAAATTGCTGACAGTCTTGCCTATTTTACTTTTCCATTTTCGTTTCATGAAAAACAGTATTCTGTTCAAACAAGTGTTATACAAGCTGATTTGCAAAATGTCGGAAAATTAAAATTGTCAGGAACTATAAAGGCCAATGATAAACTAGAGCTCAAGGAATTGGAGAAAAGTTTTGAAATAAAAGATGAGATTAGTCCCGCTCCATCGATTCAATTTAATCAGTTGAGTGATGAAGATTTTGAATTTACTGTTGAGAATATAGGGAGGACAGAAAATGATCGATTGTTGGTTTTGAATTATCGTTCCAGATTGGAGTTTCCTGAATTGGTGGAATCCTCTAGCTTTCATGTACCTTCAAAAAATAAATTTGTTGTAACAGGAACTCAAGTTGAAGAAGAGGAAGCAAATTCTGTTAAATTTTATTTTTCTGATATTTTAGATCAGCAACAGCAATTCAAAGAGTGTTATCGGTTTAAACAGAATCTGTGTAAGTTAAGTCATTTGGCAGGGCCCAATCATTTGACTTTAAACTGGGAAGATACCTGTGATCTTCGTGCAGCAGAAATTGTACTTTCCAATATAAAGGCAAAAGATTCCAAGCTAAAATTCTCCGAATATCAATATGTGTTGGCCACTGAGCTTGATGTTCCGCAAATTAAAATTTTGGCTTCGGAGTCAGCTCGAATACTTCCCTATACAAGTCGAGCCTCGCTTCCAATCCAAACCATAAACCTCAAAGCATTTGATGTTGAGGTCTTCAAAATATTTAGCAATAATATTTTGCCGACCATGCATCTCTTAAGCTTGGAATCCTACAGTTTGAATCGTGTAGGAAGGATATTTTCTCAATACCATATTAATTTGGATAAGTCGCAGGTGTACAATAATAAAAAATATATTTATAATCTTGACTTAAGTAAAATAGTAAAGCAAGATCTCTCTGCCATGTATGAAATCAGGCTCACGTTCAAACCTCAAGATGCAATACTTCCTTGTGTGGAGCAGCCTCAGCTTCCGGAATTTTCGGATGAAGACAACGAAGAAAGCGATGAAGATTTTCATTCCAATTGGGTGAATTATTATCCATACGATTACAGATCGGAAGAAGAATATCCGGATTCTGACAATCCTTGTAATTATACATACTACACCAGTTCTCATTTTGATAAAAAGACAATTCTTGTTTCTGATTTGGCTCTTAGTTTTAAAGCTGCAAAAGATGCTCAATCTGCTTACGCAAGCGTAAATTTGATCAGCACGGCAGACGCAGTAAAAGGAGCGACCGTAAAATTTTATGATAAACAATTGCAATTAATTCAGCAGGCTACAACAGACGGAAATGGAATCGTTTTGCCTTCTTTGTCAAGATCTTTGGCTTTTGTTGTTGCAGAGTATAATCAGCAATCAGCATTTTTGGAAGTCTCAGAATCCAATACTTTGTCGTTGAGCGAGTTTGATGTCGAAGGGGTGAAGTCCAAACATGGACTGAAGGCTTATTTATTTGGAGAACGCGGAGTGTGGAGACCCGGAGACACTATTTTGTACAATGTAATGTTGGCTCAAGACGGCAAAGAAATTCCTGGTAATTTTCCTATTCAATGTAAGTTGTATAATCCCAAGTCTCAGATTGTTTTTCAGAATACCATCAATGATCACAAACTGGGT
This sequence comes from Saprospiraceae bacterium UBA3362, assembly GCA_002360455.1. Lineage (GTDB taxonomy): Bacteria > Bacteroidota > Bacteroidia > Chitinophagales > Saprospiraceae > Vicinibacter. Next base: position 25,496 of record DEQQ01000081.1, on the reverse strand, counting down.
TATTATTCTTTTGTGATTCCCACAAATGTAAATGCGATCACCGGCAATTATACAATGAAGGTTGTTGTAGGGGCTTCAATCTTTGAACAAACGGTGAAGATTGAAAACATCAAACCCAACCGATTGAAAGCAGATTGGACCCTGCCTGTTTTTGCTGAAAATGCAAACTGCACGGGAAAGTTTAAGTTAAAAGCAAATTGGCTTCATGGTGCGCCTGCTTCAAATATGAAATACGATGCTTCGGTTTACTACAGAAGCAGTCTTCCCAATTTTAAGGCCTATCAGGATTTTAGCTGGATTTCATATGAGAAGGAGAGATATGATACGGAAAATAAGCTGAGTACCGGAAAATTAAATGAGAATGGAGAAGCTGAAATTCCGGCTTCAGGATTTTGTCCACCTCTCAAATGTGGCATGCTGAAAGTAAATATAAGAACAGAGATTGTGCCGGAAGGTGGAGATGTTAACACCGATTATTTTGATTTTGATTATGCACCATTTACTGAGTATGTTGGTGTGAAAGTGGCAGATTCACCAATCAGTGGATACATTACCGATAAAGTTAATTGCCAGGCAAAAATTATTGTTCTGGATAAATCTGCGAAGCCTGTTTCCAATAGAGATTTGAATGTAGAATTATTTCATGTGAATTGGTCTTGGTGGTACTCTGTCACAAGATCAAGCTATGATGATAAAAATTTTTATGAATTGAGCAAGAGTTATAAAGTTAGGACAAATGGAAATGGAGAAGCTGTTGTAAAGCTGGATTTGTCTACGAATTTTGATAACTATTATATCCGTGTCACCAATACAAAAAATAATTATGTTGCAGGGCAGTACTTTTATTCAAGTTGGTATCATGATTTGGATGAATCAAATCAAGCTGATTTATTGTCCAAGCTCAAATTGAAAACAGATAAAGAATTATATCAGGTTGGAGAAAAGGTAACAGTCAACTTACCTGCAGGCAATAATGCCAAATATCTTATTTCGGTGGTCAAACAGGACAGAATATTAAAATCTTACACAGTCAATGCAGATCGCCAGAATCATCAATTTGATTTTGTTGTTGAAGAGAATATGATCCCCAATGTTTATTTGGACGTGCAAATGATTCAAGGATTTCAGAATAAGAAAAATGATCTGCCATTGAGGTTGTATGGAGTTGTCCCTGTTCAGGTAGAGTCTTCTTCAAGGAAACTCTTGCCTCAACTCCAAGTGTCCGAAAGAGTAAAGCCGGGAGAATCTTTTTCTGTAGAAATCTCAGAACAAAAGGGAGAGATGATGGCCTATCAAATATTCTTGGTTGATGAAGGTTTATTGAATTTAACGCGATTTAAAACTCCTAATCCTTATCAAGAGTTTTTTGCAAAAGAAGCATTCTTATTAAATTCTTGGGATAGCTATCAGCAAATTATTGATATCTCTCAATATCTAAATTACAAAAACATTTCTGTAGGTGGAGATAAAGCTTTGTCGGCAGTAGAATTGGATCGGATCAAGCGATTCAAACCTATTGTATTGCATTCAGGTGTTCAATTGCTAAAGAAAAATGAAAAGCGAAAACATGAATTCAAAGTCAGTAATTATTATGGTGCCTTACGTGCCATGGTTGTAGCAGTCAATTCGGGAAAATACGGCAATCAAGAAAAAATGATAGAAGTCTCGGAGGATTTGATGGCCCAAATGAGTTTTCCTCGTGTGACCTCAGTGCTCGATGAAGTAAAAGTTCCGGTTCATATTTTTGTTAATCAAAAAAATATTCAATCCGTAAACGTTGAGGCTATTTCTTCCGGAGCCTTAAAGCTTGTAGGCTTACAAGAACAAACTGTCCAATTTTCTAATAAAGGAGAGAAAATAGTCTATTTTACGGTAAAGGCTTCAGAACTCGAAGGGCAGGCAGAATTAAAAGTAATTGCGTCTTCCGGTGCTTCAAAATCTGAAGCATCAGTCCAGACAATGGTTCTTAATCCAAATCCTGTCAGTACAAAGGCTAACTCGTTTTGGGTCGAGCCCGGACAAACAATTCAACAAAACTTACCGGCTTATGGTATGCAAGGAACTCGAAATGTAAGTATGGAGCTGTCCTTGTTTAAAGGAATCAACATCAATCAATATTTAAGCAAATTAATTCATTATCCTCATGGTTGTCTGGAACAGCTTACTTCAGGAGCTTTTCCACAATTAATGTTAATGACTTATCAAAATTTGACCATCGAACAAAAAACCAATATTCAAACTAATGTTCAATCTGCGATCGATAAAATAAACAGTTATAGAGATGCCAATAATCGACTTAATTACTGGCAACACGGTTCTTATTATTACAGTTGGGCTCATGTTTATGCTGTTCATTTTTTATTGGAAGCCAAAAAACAATCTTTCAAAGTTCCTGAAGAACTAGTTAAGTATTGTATGCAAACTGTTCAATCGGAAGTTAAAGTGCGATCTAGTAAATTGGATAAGGATGGTTTTAGGGAAATGGATATTCAAGCTTATAGTCTTTATGTTTTGAGTCTCGCAGGTAATGTTGACTGGGCAGCAATGAATCGATTGAAAGAGATGCCCAAAAAAACAGGTTTGGCCACTTTTCTTTTGGCTGCGACATATTATAAAAATGGCCAAAAAGATTTGGCAGAAAAGATGATAACTAATGTTGAAAAAACTTCTGATCCATATTCTTATTATACATTTGGTTCTCAGACTCGAGATGACGCAATGATAGCCATGTGTTTAGTCGATATGGATAAGAAAAAGGAATCTGCAGAATTGATTAATTCAATAGGAGAGAAAATTGAGTATTCCAACTATCTGTCAACTCAAGAGATGTCGATGATCCTTTTGAGTATATCAAAAATCATGAAAAATTATACTAATTTAGGACTTAATTTTGATCTTGATTGGAATGGTGAGAAACTGTCTAAATCCGGGCAAATTCAATATTATTCTCAGTCTCTGAGCAATACTAGTAATGGAAAATTTATCTTCACCAATAAAAATTCAGCGCCTGTTTTGTTTAGTATAATTCAATCTGGCAAGCTCTTGAATAAGGATATAGAAAGCTCAAATAAGGTTTTGAATATCAAAGTGGAATACACCCCCAACGGCAAATCAAACGGAGTGCAATTCAAAGTGGGAGATGAGATCAACGCCGTTGTGACAGTAAGTAATGACGGCACATACGGCAAAATTGATAGAATTGCCTTGACTTCCATATTTCCATCAGGTTTTGAAATCAGAAATGATAGATTGTCTGATTTTCGGACAAATGAAAATGAAGACTACAGAGATATAAGAGATGATCGAGTGATGGATTATTTTAGTTTGGATAAACGACAGTCAAGATCGTTTATTATCCCGCTCTTAGTTTCTTATCCCGGCAAGTATCCGTCGCCTATGTTTTACACAGAGGCCATGTACCATCCGGCATATAATGCAGTTTACAAAAAATCTGATATTGAGATAAAGGAATAGTGGGCAGGAAATTGATTCAATTGGCCTTGCTGCTGTTATTTTCCTATTTATTGATTTGCACAGCGATGGCTTTATCTCTTAAGCAACAGTATTTGTATTCTCCCATGTTGCTTGCAAAGAATGGAGAATTAATTTCTGCAAGAGTTTCTTTAGAACAACAATGGAAACTGCCCTTGAGCAGTCGTTTGTCCGAGAAGTATGTTCGTTGTATTCTCCAATATGAAGATGAACATTTTTATTTTCATTTTGGCGTAGATCCTATTGCAATCATGCGCGCTGTTTATCTTAATATAAAACATCGAAAGATAGTTTCCGGAGCAAGCACCTTGAGCATGCAACTTGTAAAAATGCTGAGACACAAAAAGTCTTCGGGGGTTTGGGATAAATTTACAGAAATGAGTCTGGCAATTGGATTAGAATTTCTATATTCTAAATCAGAAATAATAAAATTTTATGCTCAAAACGCTCCGTTCGGTTCTAATTTGATCGGATTGGAGTCCGCCTCTAGAATGTACTTTCAGAAATCAATCAATCAACTGTCTTGGATGGAAGCGGCCATGCTTGCTGTTGTTCCAAATCAACCATCACTCGTTGGAAAAAATAAGGAATTGCTTACATCAAAGGCAACAAGATTGCTGTTTCAACTGAAAACAAAACGAATTTTGACCGACGAACAATTTCAATTGTACACTTTAGAAAGTCCCGATATTCAGAAGAATTCTTTAGAAGATAAGGGTCATCACTGTTTAAATTATTTAATTAAATCTTATAAAGACAGTATTTTATTTTATTCAACTATTGATTATTCAAAACAAGTCGCAGTCCAAAAATTGGTTTCGAAACACAGTTTGAAGTTAAAAGAAAATGGAATTGAAAATGCCTCTTGTATCGTGATAGATAATGCGAGCGGTGAGTTAGTGAGCTATATAGGGAACAGCATGGAAAGTTCAAAAGCTGAGAACTTTTGGGTAGATATGATTCAAGCTAAAAGAAGCTCCGGAAGTATTCTTAAGCCCTTGTTGTATGCAGGTTCTTTGGATAAAGCACTTATAAGCCCTCAATCTTTGCTTTTGGATATTCCTATTTCATTTCATAACTATTCTCCGGAAAATTTTTCGAAGAAATATATGGGTTATGCGCCTGCAAATCTCTGTTTATCCAAATCACTTAACATTCCGTTTGTCAGCTTACTAAATGAGTACAAAGTCGATTTCTTTTACGAAGAACTCAAAAAATTAGGATTTAGATCTTTGTTTAGAAAAGCCGATGATTATGGTCTTTCATTGATTTTGGGAGGTGCAGAGGTGAGTGCTTGGGATTTGGCAACAGTTTATTCCGGTTTGGTTAGACAGTATTTATCCGATTTGAATAATGAGCAAAAAGCTGTTTACCCCGGTCGGTTTGATGTTTTTGTTCATCACAGAAATTCTTTGAATAATAAATATTTCAATTCGAAACTGTTTTCTACAGGTTCCATCTATTTAATGATAAAGGCATTGATCACCAGCTATGAAGACAAAGAACAGTCTGTGAAATTAGGCATGGAAAATTTGGCTTGGAAAACCGGAACTTCATTCGGTCACAAGGATGCTTGGTGTATTGGGATGACGCCAAAATATACTATTGTATGTTGGGTGGGCAATGCCAGCGGACTTGCCAGGCCTGGATTAATAGGCTTGAACACTGCAGCTCCTCTAATGTTTGAGATTGTTGAATATCTGAATGATCATTCTGTTTGGATGGTTCCTTATAATGAACTCAAACAGATTCAAGTTTGTAAGGCAAGTGGCTATCAAAAATCTGAAATGTGTGATGAGGTAGATAGTATATGGACTACAAAAATGAGCTTGGATCTTGCCCATTGCAAATGGCATCAAACTATTTTGATTGACTCGGTATCGGGGCTGAGAGTGGACTATGATTGCGGTCAAAATCATAAACCAATACAGGCTTTGATTCTGCCTGCTTTGGCTCAATATTTTGCAAAACAAACATCAGGTAATGCATTTCAGGATTATCCCTACTCGTCAATGTGTATTTCGGGTCATGCAAATCCACTGTCTTTCATCTATCCGCTTGACAATGCCGATATTAAACTCCCGGTAGATTTGGATGAGCAACTTAATGAGTTGGTTTTGGAAGCAACGCATATTGATGCAGATAAAGAACTGTTTTGGTTTTATGATCAAAATTTTATAGGAAAAACAAGATACAACCATATTTTGTCGCATACCCCTACAGTCGGTAAACATGTTTATGCTATAAATGACGCCCAAGGAAATTCCGCAATGATAACTATCAACATAAGATAATGAACTGTAGTTTGCTTTTTTAAAAAGTAAACTAAAAATATCTTTGAGAAATTCTTTACTTTGCAACATGGACTTTGTAAGTGTGCAAAATGTTTTTTTTCGGGTTTTTCAGTATAATGTGAGTTATATAGAGTTTGTGGGAACCATCGCAGGGATTATTGCTGTTTGGCTGGCCGCAAAGAATAATGTTCTTACTTGGCCGATAGGATTAATCAATATCATTCTTTTCTTTTTCATTTTTTTTCAAGTGCGTTTGTATTCGGACATGCTGCTACAGGTTTATTTTTTTGCCATTGGTGTTTATGGTTGGTTTTTTTGGAAAGGAGATCCATTGGAGAGGATTCCTATTAAGTTATTGTCTGTGAATGAAAGGAGGTTTTATGTTTTGCTGATTTGTTTTGGTACATTGATTTTTGCTTATTTAATAGGGAATTTGCATTTATGGTTTCCTTCTGTTTTTCCCGAGAGAGCTTCCTACGTTTATTGGGATTCTTTGGTAGCAGTAATGAGTATAGTGGCCAACACACTGCTTGCAAGACGCATAGTAGAAAACTGGTGGCTTTGGATTTTGGTAAACTGTATATGTATCGTTCTTTATTATTCCAAAGGAATTGTTTTTGTGAGTTTTGAATATTTTATTTTTTTAATATTGGCTATTTACGGTTTTGCAAATTGGAACCGTGAAATCAAGCAACAATCTCAACAAGCTACAAAATCATAAAAATTATATGTTAATAATGTCTATGTGTAATTTCTGAAGAAGAAAATAAACTGGATGGATGGCATTGTTTTTGGAATTAATTTTTATAAGTTTGCGGTATTAATGAAAATAGCAAAACCAAATATAGAGCCTCCATCGGATGATCCGCTATTATCTTGGATCGGCTCAGTCTTTGAGGGAAGTCAAAACCTTATTTGAGGCCTCATGGATTCACGTCAGCTCACCTTTTGAGCCGGGCGAATTGGAGCAATTTGCAAATCAGTTGGGTATAGAAATTGATTTTCTTTCGGATCCTTTGGATCCTGAAGAAAGAGCTCGTTATGAAAAATACGACGAAGCAAGGAGTATTATTTTGCACACGCCTGTGATAAATGATGCAGAAAAAGAAAACGACCCCATTTTTATTACCGTACCATTGGGTATTGTACTTTGTCAGAACAAAATTGTTACAATATGTGCAGAAGAAAGTCCTGTAATGTCTAAGTTTCTTGAAGGGAGAATTAAAAGAGTCAATACAATGGACGAGCGAGTTTTTATTCTGCAAATTTTTGAGCAAAACGTTCTCCTTTTTTTGGAATACCTCAAAAAATTAAATTTAAAAAGAGGGTTGATAGAGCAAGAGCTTTATCATTCTTCCCGCTCCCAAGAGTTGAAGTCCTTGTTGAGAATTGAAAAAAGTTTGGTTTATTTCGTGAATTCACTGAGTGCCAATGAGCTTTTAAAAATTAAAATGAAGAGGACCGATTTTTTGGGAACAAAAGATCATGTGGATTACGACGAATTGTTTGAAGATATTATAGTGGACAGCAATCAGGCAAGGGAGGTTGCTCAGTTGTATACTAATATTTTGAATGGAACAATGGAAGCTTATGCTTCGATAATCTCCAACAATCTCAATATTTTTATCAATCGTTTGACTGTAATTACCATTCTACTCATGGTTCCTACCTTGATTGCCAGCTTTTTTGGTATGAATGTTCCAATGCCATTAAATATGGGAAATTCGTCGGCAAGTTTTTATCTCATAATCCTTTTTACTGCCGGAACCGGACTGCTTTTAGCCTGGATTTTAAAGCGAAAAAAAATTCTGTAATCACTTTATGGAACCGGGTGATTTTATCATTCCTTCTCCTTTAGAAAAATATACTATTCCATTTTTGAATAGAGCGATTTGGTTCAAAAGGGATGATTTGATTCATCCAATACTATCCGGTAATAAATGGCGAAAGCTCAAGTACTCATTCGCGGATTTTTCGAATTCTAATAAGAAAAGAATTGTCAGTAAGGCTACTGTCTATTCTAATTATTCTCATGCTTTGGCCTATTATTGTTATCAGCAGAATATTCCCTTATTATTATATGTTCCAATAAGCTACAATGATTCTGCAACACATGCGGATCTAAAAAAATGGGGAACAGAATTAATATATTTAAGCAGAAAAGAATGGAATCATTGGAATTTTGTAGACATCGATTCGAATGAGACTGATTATTTTATACCTTATGGAGGAAGCTTATTGTTCGCGTCACAAGCCTATTGTGAAATGATGATGGAGTTGCCGTTCGGGTTTGATGATAAGAAGACGGTTATCTTGACAGCAAGCGGAACTCAGATAGGTCTTAAGGCTATGTTGATGAGCACAAAACATGTTCGATTTTTATGTTTGGCAGCAGTTGAATCTGCAGAAAAGCTAATTCATCCGCGTGTGTATTATATCTCTAATGAGAAAATTCCTGCTTATGGAAAATACAATAGCGAGATGATGGATGAAATCATTTCCTTTTATTCTTCTACCAATGTATTGTTGGATCCTCTATATACCGGAAGATTGTATTATGGACTTCAAAATCAGGCAGAGTTTTTGAAATTATTTGATACTGTTTATTTTTTACATACAGGAGGATTGCAATCATGGCGTGATTACAATCAGAGACACAAATTGAAACCGTTCTTTGATGCCAAGTTTAGTGATTTTCAATAAAGCACTTTATCATTTCATTATTTGTTTTGATGAAATATACTCCTGTTGGAAGTCCATTTTGGTCAATCTTTGTGCTGATGATTTCACCCATCACATTATAGATGGTGTATGGTTCTTTTGAATTCAGAAGATCTGAAATTTTTAATTTTCCGGTTCGGCTAGATAGTTCAGAAAGGCCGTGTAATGAATTGTAGTTTTCGCATAGTTTTGTGTAGTGGCCATACCAATAACAATCTCCTTTTTTTACAGTTACATGAAGGTTGTCGTGATAATTTCCACCTAGAGTTACATAGGAGCCTTTGCTTCTGTTAGACCAAGTAATGTCGTACTCTTTGTCATTTATTAATGTGCCATTGGTTTCGAATAAAGCAATAATGTATTCACATTTTGAAGCACATATTGATTTGCATAGATTGGAGGGAAAATTCAAATTTTGCTTACTGTCAATATCGTCTTCGCAAGAAGATAAAATAAAATTAAGTTGATCGCAGGGTCCATTGCAGGTTAATTTCATTTCTTCTTCATGTATTCTTAAGCAGGGTATTGCAAATTCTTTAGTTTTTGGATATTTTGGAGGCCATGAATATCGAGTGCTGTAACATTTTACAAGGTCGCCATCATTGACTGTTATTGGATTCGTTCTATTAATTTTAATCCAGTTGGAGGTATTTTTTAGTTTAATAAGCCAGTATAGATCCCAGCTGTAGCTAGACTGAATCGGTAATTGTTGAGCGCCTATAGCCGTAACCAAAATTTGTCCATTAGGAAGGCAGACTTTATCCAAGTTAAATTCACAAGAATCTTGAATACAATTTTCTACTTCGATGTTTACCGTATCAGAAATCGAGCAGGATTGATCGCTTGAAGTCAATATATAGGCGGTCGTTTGTTTTGGATAAGCAAGGGTGCTACTGCAGGTGCTGCAAGAAAGATCGGTCGTTGGAGTCCATTTTTGGTTGCCCTTATTTGCATTTAGGTTGATCAATCGTACCGTATCGCCTTTGCAAATTTTGAAATATTTGTTCTCTAGATTTGGAACAATAGAATTAAAAGTGATTTGCTTACTTAGGCTGTCTTTGCATCCTTCACGAGATCCGACAGTCAATTGAACTCTCAAACTGCCACTGTCCGGAAGAGTTAGGCTTGGAGAACTGCCCGACTGACTTGATTTTATATTGTTTAGATTAAATTCCCAATTCCAATTTGTGATCACTGAATACAGATCTTTGGATTGATCAATAATTTTTAATTCTACCGGCTTTTTGCATTGATCAAGCTCAAGTTTAAAGTCAGCTATTGGCAAGGTGTTGCACAGTCTAACATTGATTTGAAATTCGCGATACATTGTGGACAGCAATATGCCTTTGCGATACTCAAGAACACAGTAAGTTACCAAGTATTGAGCTCTAAAGTTTTCTGCAAACCCACTCATGATTCCTTTGTGTTGGTCTATATTCAACGCAGGATTTCCACCAATCATATTATTGACCGAATAGGGGGCTTTGTACAATAATTTCTCGTACGGAGGATTGGAGGGGACAAGCGGTCTGGGATTTATTTGATCTGCGCCATGAATGGCATTACACATCAAGTAAACCAAACTGTCGCCTTCTTTGTCTTTGGCCATAAGATCAAATTGAATAGGGTTGTTTCCGCAAATGTAAACAGGAGGGAAAGCTCCCAATTCCGGACTGGAATTGCATTCTTTCAGAGCGTCTTCACTGATTACCACGGTCAATGTCGTTCCTGCATTCTGAGGGTCAGCCAAATTGCTAATAGTGTAATTCCTACAACATCTCTGATAGGCTAGAGTGTATCCTCCTTTTTGGAAGGGTAGATCAACAACAATTGTATAAGTTGTAGTATGAACACAAACATCACCTCCAATTTGGCCGCAATTGGTTATTATTGTTTCATTCAATGTATCTGCGGTTTGTAATGGCATGTCATACGATGCATACAAATTATTGTTTTCATCGAAGATGCCAAGGCTGGCCGGATTGTCAAAAGGAGCCTGACCATTGATGCAATCTCTTCGTAAATGCATAAGAATTTCGTACCTATTATTTCCAAGGCATTTGTATTCGATATTGCCGCCAATGATATGAGTGGCATAAGTTGAAATGATCGGAGCTGCGCAGGCGATAATAATGCTGAGGATTCTTTTGCAGATTGTTTTAGCTGACATTTTCTTTCTTTGAATAGTTTGTGGAGATGAGTTGTTTTTTTTGAAGATACTTCGTTCTATTTTTTTTATTTTATCCTGGTTATCTTATATCGATTCATCTTAGTTGAGAGATTCTATATATTTATAACCCTCTAAGATAAGAATATGATGTCAATTAGATTAAAAATATTTATTATTTATTCATTCCTAATAAGTTGTGAGAGTATATTGATTTGAAAAGCTTGGACTCCAGTGGATTTTCAAATTTTAGCTAGGAGAATTATTGCCATCAAATTGCAATTAAGTCCAAGAAAAAGATTAATTTTGCCTCCCTTTTTGGAAGGTTGCAAGAGTGGTTTAATTGGCACGCCTGGAAAGTGTGTGTACCCCAAAAGGGTACCCAGGGTTCGAATCCCTGACCTTCCGCTCTTTTTTTTAATGACATTCATCGTTTAATTGGATCAAAACAGAGAGCCGTTGAAATTTAGGCCTGTGTTTTGGGATCAAAATCAACTCAAGTTCAGGCTAAAAATGTTATTGGAGCTAAGAAAATTTAAAAGTCCGGCCCCTGTAATAACTTTCAATCCACTATTAAGCCTGATATTTGTTGAGATAGTCGTATATTTATATTCTTGGCCAAGAATAATAAAAATTGTAAATTGTGAAGACGACTTGTTGTATATTGGGGAATTTATAAGTGAGTAAACTTTGAAATCCAATATTTTTTACTTTATTATTTTAGGCTTTGTTTTAAGAGTCTTTGTTTCTATGGACAAGGATTTGCATGATTGGGATGAAAAGTATCATGCATTGGTAGCAAAAAATTTGACCAAAGACTGGTCTGTTCCCAAGCTCTATGATCAACCCATTTTGGAATACGATTATAAAAGTTGGGTAGGGAATCACGTTTGGTTGCATAAGCCTCCGTTAAGTTTGTACGGTATTGCAGTAGTATATAAAATATTCGGTCCTTCGGTTTTTGCTACGCGATTATTGTCTATTCTGCTTAGTAGCTTATGCATTTACTTTGTCTATCGAATAGCCTTTATTCTCTTTAATGAAAGAATTGCCAATTGGTCTTCTTTTTTATTTGCAATTAATGGATTTGTACTTGATCTGGTTAGTGGTCGTACAGCTACAGATCATGTAGATACAATGTTGTTGTTTTGGATATGTGCATATATTATGCTATTGTTGAAATGGAAGGACAACATGAGCTATCTCAGAATCTTAGTTTTGTCGATGGTCTTGGCCTTTGGCGTTTTGACCAAATGGCTTGTGATGTCGATAGTGCTTATTTTCTTTGGTATTATCATTATTGGAAGTTCCAATACTTTTACTAAAAAACTGAACTATTCATTACTTCATATTATTGGGGCGAGTATTATTGTATTGCCTTGGTATCTTTACAGCTATCTTTATTTTAGACAAGAATTTTTATATGAAATGAAAATGAACTCGGAACATCTTTTTAGGGTAATAGAGGGTCATGGTCATTCAATGGATTTTTATTTTCATAAGATGAGAATTCTTTTTGGGGAATGGATCTATATACCACTTTCATTGTTGTTATTTTTACTTTATAAAGAACCAAAGAAAAAACAGTATTGGATCATTGCAATTTGGATTTTTTTACCTCTGATTATATTTACTTCGGCTCAAACTAAAATGCAGTCTTATATTGGCATTAGTGCTCCTGCTTATTTTATTTGCACATCTGTTTTTATTGAGTTTTGTAAAAACAACATTCAGGCTAGCTGGATGTATAAGCTAATAGTTATAGTCATTGGTTCATTAGCTGTAAGGTATTGCATCGAAAGATTGAAGCCATTGCAAATTCTAAATCCTCATAAAACTGAATATGTGCAAAAGGGATATGATGAACACACCATTGTCTTTGGAGACCCTGAGCCAATTAAAACAATGTTTTTTGAGCCTGTCATTGCCTCTTACAGTCATATTCCGAAACAAGGCATTTTGGATTCCATTAAGAGCTTAAATCAATATCAAATTGTTATAATTGATTCACTAAAACAGTAGGGTTTATCCACCGGACTGTTTTATGTCTTTATATCCCTGTTCCTTTAAAATGGGAATAATTTTTTGAATCATATTGCCTTGGATTATGATTTCATTTTCTTTGACAGAACCGCCAACTCCACATTTTTGCTTGAGTAGTTTGCACAAATTTTCGATTCCGTCCAAGGATTCATCAATTCCTGTTATTCTTGTGGAGAGTTTGCCTGCTTTGTGTCTTTCAAGGAATAAGCGTATCTTTTGTTTTGCCTTATCCGGGCTTGCATATTCTTGTTGTTCTTCGTTGGTTATAGATTCGGGATCTGTGCTGTAAGCAAGTTTGAAGTTGCTTAAATCTGTCCACTGATTTTTACTCATAATTTCTAAAATCTTGTTTGGAATAAACCATTTTAGTTTTGATGTAAAGATAATACATCTTCCATAGTAAATATTCCTTTGCGTTCTTGAATCCAGTTTGCAGCAACAATGGCGCCTTGAGCAAAGCCTGATCTATTGAAAGCTTCATGTTTGATGCTTATTTGATCAATTTCATTTTTATATAAGACAGTATGAGTTCCAATTACAGCATCATGTCGTACAGCATGAATTGGGATTGTCTCAGATGACGAAAATTGCAGATCGTTGGTTTCCTTCCAAGCAGAGAAGCCGGAATGAAGATGGATAATGTCTTGAGCGGTAGAAATGGCTGTTCCGCTAGGAGAATCGAGTTTTTGAGTATGATGAATTTCCTCCATGCTTATCCGGTAACTCGGTTCATTATTCATCAACTTTGCCAGAAATTTATTGAGACTAAAGAAAAGATTTACGCCTATGCTAAAATTGGAAGCATAGACCATTGCACCTTCATGAATTCTTGCCCATTCCCTGATTTGAGGAAGTTCATGTTGCCAACCCGTTGTTCCCACTACAATTGGTTTTTTAGCTTGGAGAACCTCATGAATATGGGATAAGGCGAGCTCGGGCCTTGAGAATTCGATCACCACATCAGATTGATGGATAAGATCTGCTCTTTGTTCGGGGTCGGTTTGAGAATTAATGATAAGAACTTGATTTTCTTTGTGTTGGGATAGAATTGAAGCAATGGCATTGCCCATTTTTCCGTATCCCAACAAACAATAAGTTGCCATTCGAAATGAATTTTATGCAAAAAAGAGTATTTTTTGGAACTTATCCATAATTTTTTACTCTTAATTGTAATAAAGGATTAAATTTGCTGCATCTCATAGTAAAGACGAAAATCAAGCAAGAATGAGCTGGTTCACCAGGTTAAAGGAAGGAATTTCAACGGCTACAAAGGCCAAGAAAGAGACGCCGGATGGGCTTTGGTTTAAATGTCCGGAGTGTAACGAGACAACCACTACCAAACAACTCAGAGAAAATTATTATAAATGTATTAAATGCAATTATCATTCTCGGATCAGATCTGATCAGTATTTTGATATGATTTATGATCAAGATTATGAGTTGTATTTTGAGAATCTAAGAAGCTACGATTTTTTAGAATTTACCGATTTGCAGCCCTACAGCAAGAGGCTGGAAGATGCGGAGCAGAATTCAGGAAAAACTGATTCTATAACTGTTGCCTGTGGAGCGGTGGAGGGATTTCCTCTTGTGATTGCAGCCATGGATTTTACCTTTATTGGAGGATCTATGGGTTCTGTGATGGGAGAAAAAATCAGCAGAGGTATAGACTTGGCCATCGAGAAAAAATGTCCATTTATGATAATCTCCAAGTCCGGTGGAGCACGGATGATGGAGTCTGCATTTTCATTGATGCAAATGGCAAAAACTTCTGCCAAGCTTACCCTTTTGTCTAAAGCCAAACTGCCATACTTTTCGTTTCTAACTGATCCCACTACCGGAGGAGTCACTGCATCCTTTGCAATGTTGGGAGATCTAAATTTTTCCGAACCCAATGCCTTAATCGGATTTGCAGGGCCTCGAGTTGTAAAAGAAACCATCAAGAGAGATCTTCCGGAAGGATTCCAGAGATCTGAATTTTTATTGGAAAATGGATTTTTGGATTTTATTATCGACCGCAAAGATTTGAGAACCAGACTGCACAGTTTGCTTGCGTTGTTTGCAAAATCATAATCAATAACTTTTATAGTAATGCCGAGCGATATGCAGTCAAGCATCGCTCTTTAGCTGATTTTAAATCCACTATAGCTTGATTGATATAGTGCTCATCAAATTCCGGAATCCACTGTCGGATATACTTAAATTCAGGGTCGAACTTTTTTTGTTGTTCTATAGGATTGAAAATTCTGAAATAGGGGGCGGCATCTGTTCCGCAGCCTGCACACCATTGCCACGAGCCATTATTGCTCGCCAATTCGTAATCCAATAGTTTTTCTGCAAAGTAAGCCTCTCCCCAACGCCAGTCAATCAATAGATGCTTCACCAAAAAACTTGCAGTGACCATTCTGACTCTATTGTGCATATATCCTGTTTCATTGAGTTGTCTCATTCCGGCATCCACTAAAGGAAAACCTGTTTGGCCCAAGCTCCAAGCGGTAAATTCTTGTCGATCATTCCTCCATTGAATGAGATCATATTTTTTTCTGAATGCAGAATGAGTGACATGAGGAAATTGTTGAAGGATCATAGAGTAGAATTCTCTCCAAATCAATTCTGAGGTATATGTTGAATTGAGATGATAAGCTTGATTTACTTTTTGTCTAATGCTTATGGTGCCAAATCGAAAATGAATACCGAGTTTGCTTGTTCCATCCAGATAGGGATAATCTCTCGTCTTGTCGTAATTTGATAACCTATTTTGAGAAATTTCTTTAAGTGGAAGTTGGCTTAAATTGCCCGGTGTAAAACCCATTTCAGTCAATTGGATCCATTGTTGCCTGTGCTCGATTTGTTTAAAATTTCGAATAAAAGGTTTAATATCCTTTAAGGATAATGGAGTAAAATCTCCCTGTGGATTTTGTTGAGCTTTAAGGGTAGTCAGCCATTTGTTTTTGTATGCTGTAAAGACAGTGTAAGGACTGCCATCCTCTTTTTTAACTTCATCTGCCTCAAAAATGAGCTGATCTTTATAATGTTTAAATGACGCAGAATAAGATATGCACAATCTTTCTATAGCCTTATCTCTTTGGATAGAGTAGGGTTCGTAGTCCCGATTGCAGTAGATGGCTGTGAGAGAATATTTTTGTATCCACTCTTCCCAAATTATCAATGGATCTCCATAAGAAATGATGAGATCCGAACCAAGTTGATTGAGTTCATGTTTTAAGTTGTAGAGTTCAGAATGGATGAATTGAACTCTTAGATCAACCTTGCTTTTTAATTCGTTCAAAATATTTTTGTCAAAAATAAAGAAGGGGATCACATCACGTTGTTCTTTAAGGACATAGTAAAGTCCTGTGTTGTCTTCAAGTCTTAAATCTCTTCTGAACCAAAAAGCCACTGCCACGTTTTTCGTACTGTATTTTAAATGAAAATAAATGCCTAAGCTTAAAATTTTAGCTTGGTTATTCAAGTCAAATATAGAGCATCTTGTTCATATTAAAAAGGAGATAGCAGGATTAAGTTTTTTCCTATTGATTTTTTTATCCGAGTTAGGCTTTGAGCAATTTTATTCTTTTTCGAATAAAATTTTTAATCTACAAATCACCGGGTTAAAATATTATGGCATTAAAAAATAAATTTCGTTTTGAAATATCCGTCCGTTATCGTAACAGTATCACCACATAAGTTATAAGACCTAAATCCAAATTTTCCTTCGAGAATAAAATTTACTGTATCTATTTTGTCAAGAATGAAATAATTATTATAAGAAAAATCTAAGGAATCTAAAGCTACACAGTTGCCAGGTAAAGTAAAATTAGAAAAACCTAATTCCCTTTGCTGAATAGAATTACTACCTAATTGAGCCCCTCCCCATGCGCTGAATTGATCCAAGCCGATACCAGAATTATTCATATCATTAACAGCAGAAAAATCTAGTCCTTTCTTTTCATTATAAGAATAATAACATCTTACAGAACTGCATCCAAATAAAGGATCATTACTTATGCAATTGGACACCCAATCTTGACCATTGACCTTGCATCTTACTATTTTAATAAAACAAGTAGGGCATGGATCTTCTTCATGGCAGCTAGAGAATAGGAAAAGGAAAGAAAATAGGAGAGTGAAGAAGTGGAATTTGTTTTTAATTTTATTCATGATACGTTGATTTTAATTTTTAATGAATGGTGGGATAGATCGGTTTTTGGTTTTAGGAATTGAGAGATCTTGATTCTATTTTTCACGATAATGAGATTTCGATATGATTTTATAAGACAAAGATTGGGTATAAGATTAGCCTAAAAGTAAAAATGTGAATTTTTTATTAAACTTATTAGCTAATATTTGCGGATGTTTCATTAGTTTTGTACTAAAAGTGTAATTATTCACATCAGTTTTTCGATTATGTCCAATACTATCGACCAGCAGGTTATAGATTTTCAATCTAATATTCTCCGACAAGTAGCTTCCCTAAAGCCACAGCAGAAACTTGTAGACGTTTTATCTCAATTATTGGGGATCTCTCAAAATGCCGCCTATAAAAAAATTCAAGGTAATTCCAACCTGAGTATTGAGGACCTTCTTATCCTGACAAGAGAACTTGGAATATCTTTAGATCAGTTTGTTCCTTTTAAGTCTTCACCAATTCCATTTATGGTAGACGTTATAAGAAAATTGCCATCTGAGTATCTGGATTTTTTCTTAAATCTCCGAAATCATATGAACTATCTCACCGATCTCAAAGGGATGAGCTATATTAACCTTGCCGGAGAGGTTCCTTTTTTTCATATGATGCCTTTTGATTATTTATTCAATTTTAAACTTTACGTATATAATTATACTACCTGGAATATTAGTGGATACAACAGAACTGTAGATACTCAACTTATCCAAAATAATCCTGAGCTGAAAAAAGTTATTGATCATTGTATCAAAGCCTATTATGACTATGAGGGAATAGAGATATGGAACATAAGAATGTTGGATATTACCTGGGACCAAATCAAGTACTTTATTCAGTTGAGGGCATTTCCTGATCGAAATTCTGTGTATCAAATCATTCACGACATAGAAAATCTTTTGCAACATCTTTCTCAAATCTGCGAAAAAGGGATGAAAATCTATGAAGCAAAAAATTTTATTTCTAAAGCTAAAGTGAAAATTTATATGAATGAACTTACTCATTCCAATGATGTGTTTTTTATTCATTCGGATACTCAACAATTTGCCTTTCATACCTTCAATACTCCCAATTTTATGAGAACAGGCGATCCTCGATTTGTAAAACACACCAAAGCATGGCTTGATTTTTCTCTCAAACACACCTCACTCATCAGTGGGGAGGGAGAAAAAGATAGAATCGCTTTGCTCCAAGTGATTCATCAAAAATTTGAAAAAGCTAAACGAGAAATCGAGGGCTTGTTGGCAGTGAAGTATGATTGATATTAGATTGTTTATATTCTTCTATTAGTTTGTCATTTGGCCCAATAGACTGTTTTTGAGGTTGAGTCCAAATCGGGACTACAACTCCCAAGCTTAAAATGGAATTTTATGCTATCTCTTAACTTTATTATCCAGTTTTTTGTCATTTGGATTCCAAAGATTTTTCTGTTATATAGCTCATAAGGTATGTTGCGGAAGTTAATGCAGGCCCTGCCAAGGGGTCATTGAATAAAACCTCTATCGCTCCTTCTCCAAAATACAATCCGTCGGAAACAAGAAAGCTAATTCTTGCATTTCCTGTGGATGGGGCAGGGCGCCTTGGTTTGTTCCAAGGGCCAATTAGCTTTACTATATCTTGGCTCTTCGTAAACAAATCTTCGGTAAGTTGGAGGGACTGCTTGTCTATCGTTTCCCAGATCAATACCTTTTCTGTTTGATTAATGATTCGGGCAGTTCCGCCACTATAGGAGGCCAATACATCCAGTCCTTGGTCTAGCCCAACTTCTACAATTACTGCAAGCAGTACTTTGTGGTGAGGAATATGTCCGGCCGAAAGAAGCTTGTTGTATGCCAACACTTTCATTCGGGATTCAGTGTTGCTGTCATCAATTAGCTTTTGCAGCTGCTCTGTTTCTATTGAATCAGAAAATATTATATTCCAGGGATAAGCATCTAATTCTTTTGATTTGGCCTTGTACAATTCTAAATCATCACAGAAAAGCATATTGTAGATGCTATTTATTGCATCCTCTTTATAAGGGTTAGTCAATGAGTTGGAATGTTCTGATGATTTCATAAAATAATTTGACTGTTCCATATTGCTATTTGATTTTGTTTTAAATGAGGATGTGACGAGTTAATTTTATTTTGCTTTACCATGGTTGCATTGTATTTTGTTTTTTATTCTCAAATTAAGCTTGTTTATTTTTGATTAAGTTTAGATTATTTTGAACTAGTAAGGCAGATTGCGTGAGGAGACGGGAATGCGACTCAATGTCATTGAGTCGGTGCGAAGCACGGAACCATGGACGGCTCCGACTCTCAAAGTTTGAGAGGCACGCCCACAGACACAGCATGATTTTACTCATAGTAATCCAGATTTTTTCCGAAACTTTCCGGTATCATCGCAATAGCCCATATCGCCAGACCGAAACATAGTGCTCCTACCAAGAGAGTTGAATAGACAAGATTGAATTGTAAAGTATCAAGACAATAGAAAAAAAGTAAACCTATAGGAATGACTGCTCCTCGTACAAAATTTGGAACTGTCGTCGTAACGGTTGCTCTGATGTTGGTGCCAAACTGTTCTGAGGCTATAGTTACAAATAGTGCCCAATAACCCGTACAACATCCCAACAAAAAGATTAAGAAATAGAACTGTGTTGAGCTTATATTTTTGACAAATAAATAGATTAAAATCAAAAGGATATTGACTGTTAGATAGATGAGCACTACTTTCTTTCTGCTCTTCATCATCTGGCTCAACCAGCCGCAAAATAAGTCTCCTACACTGAGACCTATATAGCAAGTCATAATGCAGTAAGCGCTGTCTATGGCCTCACCATGGACTCCAATGATGCCTGCATATCGGGGCGCAAGTTTTATTAAAGTCAATATCACAAACCAGACGGGAAGTCCGATTAAAATGCAATAAATGTATTTGATGCTGCGGGTTTTATCTTTGAACAGGTAGAAAAAATTTCCTTGATTGCTAACAGGCTCCAATTTTGTTTTTTCAAACATTGTGGACTCGAAGGTTCCAAACCGTAAGAGTAGTAATAAGATTCCCATGATGCCTCCAATGATGTAGGCCATTTGCCAGTTTTCTAAACCTAATATGGCAAACTGACCTCCGTATTTTTTTACCATTGCGGCAAATACTGCTCCCATTGCACCTAGTGTAACCACAATCATGGTGCCGTATCCTCTGTTTTCTTTGCTGAGCAACTCAGAGACCAATGTGATGGCCGCGCCCAGTTCTCCTGCCAGTCCTACTCCGGCAACAAAACGAACCAACTGATAGGCTTCTAAAGTGCTTACAAAAGCGTTGGCCAAATTGGCTAAAGAGTAGAGCAGAATGGAGGCAAATAAAATGGATTTTCTTCCTTTTTTGTCGCCAAGAATTCCCCACAGTAATCCACCCAATAACATTCCGGCCATCTGCCAATAAAATAAATTATTGTCAAACAATTGTTGAGCCAGGGTCGGATCTTGAACTCCAAGTCCTCTGCTGCTCATTATACTTTCTTTTCCTATGATATTGAAAAGTTGTAAATCATAAACATCTACAAAATAACCAAGTCCTGCAACGATTACTGTAGAATGAATTATCTTGTTTTGTTTGATCATTGTGCCCGTGGATTGAGCTCACAAGATAAACTTTTGTTGTCATTACTTGGTAGCAATCATCATTAAATCAAGACAGAGATCTGTGGCTTGGTCGTGATGAAAATCTGAGGCTTTTATTCCGGCGGACAAATCCTGATGGCTGCTGCTTAGTTTTTTTCTATTGTAGCTGTTCAGTAGATCGTAAGGAAGTTGCAGCCATCTTCGAGGCAGTTTATGCTGTAAGTCGAATATATCCCAACGCATCAATTTATTGACCGAGGCTCTGTTGTGATCTATATAGCGTTTTACTTTTTCGTTGCCATAAACTCCTTGACATTCTACTTTGCTAAAATGAGGTTTGAGAATATCTTGAAGTTGCTGTGCGGTGTATTCTCTTACATGCCATGGATTTCTTGAGAGCGTCTGCAATATATTGGGAGTGGTAAGTATAGCTGTTCCTCCCGGCTTAAGCACTCTTGAAATTTCTTGAACAAAAAGATGATCATCTTCTATGTGCTCAATTACCTGAAAGCTGATCACATAGTCATAATAATCAGATGGAATCCCTGAGAAGGGTGGGACTTCCATCTGTCTAAAGCTTGTGTTGGGGTATTTTGTAAAATCAAATCCACAGTCAAATTTATCAATTGTGGTAAACTCTTCGCATAGTGCTGACATCAGGTCCACTCCAATTCCATCTCCTGTGCCTATCTCAAATACTTTTCCGCTGATCATGGATTGAGCTGCAACATAGGCATAGTAACAGCGCTGATATACATAGTTGTAAACCGATTGATCTAATGGTGCGCGTTCTGCTGTTTTCATATATCTAAATTAAAATTTATACTGTCCAATTTATTTTTCTTCTTTTGGTTTTTTTAGTTCTATGCGGTCTCCTTTTCCACTTTTTTAAAAATATAAAGCAGGGAGCTTGTTTTATTTTTATCAAAAAGAGATTTTAGGAATGAGAAGCAACCTACCAACATGCCTTTGATAAAAGGCAGTTTTGATTTCTGATCTTGTTCGCTTAATATGGACACATAAAAAGCATCAAAACTCATTCTCTTGCTTTTGATCAGTTTAAATCCATGAGACTCGACCCATTGTTTGATGTGATCGGGGCCAAAGTGCCACAAATGACGCGGCACATCGTAGCCTGTCCAATAATTTTGATAATAAGAGGCGTCTGTGCTCTGATGGTTTGGCACAGCAATATACAAGACGCCGGAGGAAGTAAGCTTTTTGTAAAATTCTTTAAGATATTGATCAGGTTTGTACAAATGCTCCAAAACATGCCACAGTGTTATACTGTCCATCTTTTGGTTCCATTGATCAGAGAACAATGCAGAAGGTTCATGGACTTCGATTCCAAAGTTTGATTTACAAAATTCGCGCGCCGGCGCTGCAGGCTCTATGCCATACACAGTGTAGGATGTCTGTTTCATGTGGTTGAGAAAATGTCCTGTGCCACAACCCACATCAAGTAAGTTTTTACCCTGAGAATTTTCTTGGATGGTTCCGGACTTAAAGTTCATCATGATGCGTCGCACGCGTTGATATAAACCAAAAACAAGACCCTGATTGGTATTGGAATGAGAAACATAGTTGGGATTGTCATAGTAGGGACCGATTTGATCTTCCTCAGGAGGATTGTCTGTCCATCTGAACCGACAATGGTCACATTCCATTATATCAAAACTCTCCTTGCTGTGTTTATAATCGGATACAGTAAATATCTTCTTATATCCGATACCTCCACAGATCATGCATGTTTCATATCTCAAAGCCATGATTTTTTAGCTTGCAAACCACAAAGCTAACCATTTTTTATATAATAAAAATAAAAATATGAAACTACTTAATAATCTGCCCGTTTGACTACTTAAACGAGGTGATTTTGATATCCACACGCTGGTTTTTTTGTCTTCCTGCCAGAGTTTCATTACTGGCTATAGGGACGCGTTTTCCATACCCTTTGTAGCTTATTTGATCTCGTGCAATTCCTTTTTCGTACAAGAATTCAGAAACCGCACGGGCACGAGAAGTGCTCAGTCTGTCACAATAAGAATCGGCCGGAATATTATTGGTATGGCCTCCGATTTCTACCTGTACGTCCCTGTTGGAGTTGAGAAACTGGAAAATTTCGTCCAGCACAGCATAGGACTCTTCAGTGATGGTAGAGTCATCTGCAGTAAAGTACAATTCATTGATGCGCAGAGTTTGTCCAATGGCAATCTTACTGCGTTCCAGTTCAGGAAGAACCTTGGGTTGTGGAATATAAACGGTATGAGTGGCATAGCATTGGTTGGCATCGGCTATTTTGATGCTGTGCTTTCCCGCAGCAAGATTATTAACTGTTTCTGCTGTTTTTCCATTGTCCCATAAGATGCGGAATGGGGCAGTGCCTCCGGTGATTTTGATCTGAGATTTTCCATCTCTTTTGCCATTGCCGGAAGTAGGCTCTATTTTGATCGTTTCTACAGTTATAGGATCAGGGCCTTTGACCGATAATGAACTTACATATTCTTCACCCTCTGCATCGGTTACCGTGACAGAATATTCGCCTTTGGCCACACTGTCTATTTTATTTCCTTTCCATTCGGCCACATTCCATTTGTAGCTGTAAGGAGTTTTTCCGCCTTTGGCTATTACGGTAAGATTGTTTTTTCGATCAGTGGGGCATTTATTTTCGCCTTTGGCAAAGGCTATGACAGAAAATTTTTCTTCGGCGCCATCCAAAATATCAACTCTAAATAATCCTCGGTCTGCAGTTCCAACCCAGAGATCATCATTTTTGTCACAGGCTAAAGAAAAACTTTGCGATGAGACAAAGCCATAGTCTTCATCGATTTGTTCGGCTTTGTCGGTGTAGGGATCAAATTGAACCAATATCTCTGAGGCCACATAAATTCTGCCTTTGCTGTCTGAGGCCAAAGCTCTCACAGGACCCTTGCTTAATCCTCTTTTTACAGCAGCATCCTGCCAGCGTTCACGGCCATCTTCTTTGTAGATCAACCACATTTTGGTCTCAGCAAGCAGCCATAGTCCTTCGTTTGTATTGATTGCGCCGGTGATCTTATGCTCTTTTTCATACATATCCCAGTCTTTGCCATCAATACGAATTACACCTGCATCTGTCCCCACCCAAAGCCTTTTCTCTTGATCTTCAAACAGCATGTTGATTTGATCCGATTTTAGCTTGGAATTTTTGGTATTAAATTGTCCAAGTACCCGATTTTGGTCGTCCGAAATTCTAAAAAGCCCTTTGTTTGTTCCTACCCAAATATCGCCGCCATGGTAGGCCATAGAACTGATGACAACATCTTTATTGAGGAAAATATTTTGAGATTGATCTTCATTGATCAGCAGGTCTTTTCTAGTTCCATACCAAACGGTTTCTTTCTTATCCTCGGCCAATGCACAGATACTGTCATTGCTCATCAGATCGGGGTCAAGCTCCATGGAAGCCATTTTAAACAGGCCCTTGTCTGTTCCAAGCCACTTGAAGTTTTGCCTGTCGATCAAGATGGCTCGAACAGCAGCATTTTTAGGAAGTTTTTGGTAATTTTCTACAGAGGCCAAAGGCACTAAATCCTGTGCAGCAACATACAGAGCAAAGGAGAAACACAATGTGGTGAGAATTGATTTATACATTATAGCGCAAATAAATATAAAATATAGCAATAAACGTGTGGAGCCGACCAAAAATTTCATTGATCATAGCAGGCAGCCAAAATTAATTGTTAAAAATGGGCATGCCCCACCGCAGGTGGGTCGGAGTCTTTCGGGGTTCGTTGCACTCCGTCATGCCCTTGGCATGACCAAGCCCTTCAGCCTCCTCATGCAGAAGAAAGAGACAGCTCAATGGAATTCAATAAATAAAAAATCCATTTTTATTCTTTCAGAACTAAGTGTAGATTCTTTCTTGTAAGTAATATTCTACTCAAAACACCCTGATACAAAAAGGATTTTAGAAAATTGAATTGTTCCAAACATTGACTGCTGCTTGCCAACAGTTTTTTGTGAGATGCTGTTCTCTCAAAAGGGTCATCAGTGTTGGAATCAGTATCCACCCATCTTCTCAAAAAACGCAAACATTCCATCTTTTGTTCAGTAAAGGGAGTCATCATGGAAATAAAATGAGGGTCTGTTTTTTGAATTCTGTTGAGGCCATTGATAACGGACCTTTTACCAATGGGATTTATTAAATCCAACTTCTGAATTTTTCGAAGTAAACTCACCGTTTCATTAAAGGAAAGTCCGACTCTTCCGGAGTTGCGAAATTCTTGGTGAGAATAGTACAAGAGTTTGCTATAGAGAATAAGTTCTTTGAATTCCGATAAATGTTTTCTTGTGCCTTCAAAGTTTGGTGAATGCAATATTTTTTCTCTCGAAGGACCATTGCGACGTCTGGATAAATATCCGTACCTGTTCTTGTAATAGATGGCATTACCCAATGCCCCGGTCAGTTTGATGAGTCCCTGTTGAAATGCCATAAATCGCCATTGTTACCGAGCAAAAACCTTCGCTCTTTATTCTAAACGATTTTTTAAGGAAAATAATGCAGGTCGGCACATGTTTAAGGAAAACCTAATGCTTGATAAGCTTGGGATCAATCCTACTCCATAGCCGTAGATGCTCCGTAGATGCTCCGTAGATACTCCGTAGATACTCCGTAGATACTCCGTAGATACGCTGTGGATGACTGCAAGAGGGTAGAGGGTAGATTGGACAGATAACACAGCCAATGTCATTAATCATAAAGAACTGATGGGCACTGTGCAAAAGATAAAAAAAAGGAAAATAAAAAAGAGTAAAAAAATTTTTTTTTTTTGGAATTTACTTGAATATTGTACAAATGATGTATTATATTTGCATTACACAAAAAATAAAACCTGGACTTCCTCACTATAGTGGACTAATTGAATACGTATTAGGCTGCTAATATATGAACTTTTTCATAAAAAGCCTCTAATGGAGATTTTCCGTTTAGGGCGCTATGAATTCTT
>DEQQ01000005.1 GCA_002360455.1 Saprospiraceae bacterium UBA3362 | reverse complement strand
AGAAGTTTCCTAAACTTTTGATCCAAGTTCGATTCTTGGTGGGACTACTAACAGAGGAGAAGTTCACCTTTCTTTAATACAACTTCAAAAAAAGAGCCAACCTCTTTATTGAATAAAATAAAATGGAGATTGCTTAAAAGCTTGAAAAAAAGAAAAAAGGAATTAGTATTCAAATTACCATTCCAAGCTAGGATTTTCTTGGTTCGTATTTTCTTCGGTATTTGTGTGTTCCTGTTCTCTATGAGCAAAGCTGTCATAATCAAAATCAGGTAAATGTTTGGTTTTGATTTCTTGGATGGCCTCGTTCAAACCTTCCGCAAATCTGTGAAAATCTTCTTTGTATAAAAAGATTTTATGACGCTCGTAAGTTTCTTGATTTGGTTTTTTTGTACTTTCTGTAATCGAAATAAAGAAATCTTCTCCTTTTGTTTTTCTGACATCAAAAAAATACGTTCTTCTTTTACCCGCTTTTACTTTTTTTGTGAATACGCTTTCAATAAGTTTGTTGTTTTCCATATTAATATCAATCATATTTACAACAAAAGTAACAAGAATTTAGAATTGTCAAAGTTTTTGGAGGTTAAAAAGCCTTGAAAATTCAGCTTTTTTATTTGACAGTTCTTCGAAACTGCCTTTTTCTACTATTTTTCCCTCTTTTAAAACCAGAATTTGATCTACATGCTTACAGACCTCGAGCCTGTGGCTGATGAAAATTAAGCTCTTTCCGTTGAGTGCGGCAAAGACATTTTTCATCATATCGAGTTCTGTTTCTTCATCTACCGCAGAAAAAATATCATCAAAAATGTAAACCAATGAGTCTTTGGCCAATCCTCTTGCCAAGCTCAAACGCTGTTTTTGTCCGCCCGACAAACTTACTCCGCGTTCTCCAATAACGGTCTCGAACCCATGATTCATTTGGGCAACTTCTTCTTGAAGGCAGGATAGTTTTAGCAAATGATTTAGCTTGTTTTCTGAAATGGATGGATTGCCGAATAAGATATTGTTTTTTATGCTATCGGAAAATAAAAACACTTCTTGTGTAATGTAACTAAATACTTTGCCAAAGTCTGCTTTGGAACAATCGCCGGAATTTTTTCCATTGATCCTATAAGCCCCTGAATCTGGAGTAATAACTCCGCACAGCAAATCTGCAATACTTGTTTTTCCCGCTCCGGTTTCTCCAACAATAGCAACCGATTGTCCTTGTTTGAGATTGAGGTTAAAATTGATCAATACCGGTTTGTCAGAGTTTGGGTAGCTGTATTGGATATGATTTAATTCGAGATGAGCTTCTTGAATAGAATCCAATTGATTTGGATTGGTATTTTGTGGATTGACTTCCAAAAATTCATTGATCCGTTTTTGTGAGGCTTCTGCTTGTTGGATAAGGGAAGCGCACCAACCTATTGCAGAAACCGGCCAGGTAAGCATGTTGACATAAATCACAAACTCTGCAATAGTTCCGGGGCTGATTTTGCCTTCGAATACATTTAATCCTCCTACATAAATGGTTATGAGAGTGCTAAACCCTATGAGCAAAAACATGGATGGAAAAAACATTGCATCTACTTTGGCCAATGAAAGTGAAAGATCTTTTTGAACTCCTGCTTCCTCATTCATTAAATTATTCCAATAATTTTCTTGACGATAGGATTTGATCATTCTTATTCCGCTAAAACTTTCTTGAGAAATGGAACTCAGTTTTGCAATTTGTTTTTGAATTTTTAAGCTTCTCAGATGGATGTTGTTGCTCACCCAATAAATGATTAAGCTCAATATGGGCAATGGGGCCAATGTGTAAAGCGATAGTTTTGCATTGACTCCAATCATAGTGCTTATTACTACGATAAATAAGGAAATAAGATTGATGCCATATAATATCACCGGGCCCAAATACATTCTCACCTTATTGACATCCTCAACCATTCTGGACATAAGGTCTCCTGTTTTTTGAGATCTAAAAAAATGGCTGTCTAAGGATAGATAATGATTGAATAATTTTTTGCGCATGTCATATTCTATTTTTCTAGACATGACAATGATGGTTTGGCGCATGAGATACATAAAGAAGCCCATTAAAATAGCCCAAAGCAAAACAAGGGCTCCAAACTTGACAAGAAGAATGGATAATTCGTTGGGATTGAAAGAAGCCGGAGATTTTATGTACTCATGGATTTTGTCCAATGCATTTCTTATGGCTTGAGGCTGTAATACTCTAAAGATATTCGACAAAAAAATAAACACTATCCCTGATAGAAATAGCATTTTGTATTTTACAAAATAGTTGTTGAGAGTAAATAAATGCTTCAAATTGCAATAAAAATAGTCAAATCCATAAAACTCAATGTAATTTAAAAATTGCGTAAGGAGACTGGACGGCTTCCCAATGAAATTGGGAT
Organism: Saprospiraceae bacterium UBA3362; assembly: GCA_002360455.1. Taxonomy (GTDB): domain Bacteria; phylum Bacteroidota; class Bacteroidia; order Chitinophagales; family Saprospiraceae; genus Vicinibacter. Next base: position 4,228 of record DEQQ01000005.1, on the reverse strand, counting down.
GGTGCAAAGCACCGAGCGAACAGCGAGCCGGTAAGGCTCCGACCTCATGAAATGAGGATACGCCCTAATCAAAACATTGAAAAATGTAAATGAATAGAAACATAAAAAGTTTATTCTTTTTGTCCGGAAACAACAGTTTTAATCCGATTGCTGTTATAAGATATTGAGAAAATGGCTTATGTTTGAGCTTGTTTTTTAATGTCCTTTTATGTCACGACGTATTACTTTAGACGAATTTATTATTCAAAGCGAATTGAGACAACCTAATTCTACCGGTGAATTTTCAGGCCTACTGAGACACATTGGCATTGCGGCCAAAATCGTAAATCGAATTGTCAATAAAGCAGGATTGATGGACATTTTGGGCTTGGATGGAAATGTAAACTCAACCGGTGACGTTGTGCAAAAACTGGATACTTATACCAACGAGTTGATGATAGAATATTTGCGCAATTCCGGCTTGTGTGCAGGGGTTGCTTCTGAAGAGTTGGAAGAGTATATTTCGTTTCCTGTGAACAGACTTAAATTGAATAAATACATCGTGGTAATGGATCCTCTGGATGGTTCGTCCAATATTGATGTCAATATTTCTGTAGGTACTATTTTTGGAGTTTATGAGAGGAAGACCTTGGACAATTCTTATGCGCAAATGAGTGATTTTTTGCAATCCGGATCTGCGCTTGTTGCTTCAGGATATGTGTTGTATGGAACTTCTACCATGTTTGTTTTTACAACAGGATCTGGAGTAAACGGATTTACATATGACCGCGGGATAGGTGAATTTTGTTTGAGTCATTCGCAAATGAAAATGCCTGATGATGGTCCTTACTATTCTGTCAATCAAGCTTATTATAATCAGTTCTCTGATGGTGTCAAACAATTTATAAGCTACTGTGTAGAACAAAATAAAATGTTGAGATACATTGGCTCTATGGTTGCAGATGTACACAGAACACTTTGTTTGGGTGGAGTGTTTTTGTATCCCGGAACGAGAAAAAATCCCGAAGGAAAATTGCGGATGTTGTACGAATGCAATCCTCTCTCTATGATAGTAGAACAGGCAGGAGGAATGAGTGTTAGCGAGCAAAAAGAAAGAATTCTCGAAAAAGAAATCAATAGCCTGCATCAGAGATCTTCTGTTATCATTGGGTCAAGAAAATTGGTTCAGAAAGCTTGTGATTTACTTTGAACTTAGATCTTGTTCATGCACTAAGTAAGGCGCTATTTTTTCATAATTCAGTTGATTCATTTCAAAGATTGGCTTTAAGTCGCTGCATTGCCATCTACCCCAATGCTGTTTGATATACTCTTTAATGAGTTTTGCAGTTTTAAAGTTGATATAAGGATGTTCTGCCAGTTCACTAAGACTTAGTTCGCTTGGGTCAAAAGTGGTGATGGTTTTATTATGGAGAAAAAAAAGATGTTGAAATTGTACCTTAACACTGTCCGGTATAGTATAGATTTCATTTAGTTGTAGAAGATTATAAAATCCACCCAGCCGGTTGCGATACTGAATTATTTTATTTGCGTAGTAAGGACCAATGTTTGGCAATTGGATGAGCTCTTCTGCTTGCGCTGCATTTATGTCTAATTTTTGAATTGGAGTTTGAGCAGTGAATTTGGGTTTTGATTCCTTAGGCTTATTTTCTGCGCTCGGCATTTCTTTTTGTTGGATAAAGGACAGAGAACTGTCCTTTTTTATTTCAATCCAAGGCTCTAACAACTGATAGAGTGTAGAGCTTATTCCGTACACTTTGGAGAACTGTTCTTTGGTAGTGATTCCTCCTATTTTTTGTTTGTAATTTTGGAGAACCTTAAATGCTTTTTCTGAAATTCCCAAAGTTTTAGCTTGTTCTAAGGAAATAAAATTGGGATCAAAATGGAAGTAGGCTCGTTCTTCTAATGACTGATTTTTCTTTTGCACCGATTCCTTTTTTTTCATTGTGAAGGAAGTCGTTCTTGATTCTTCCAAGGCTGTAGAATCTGGAGAGACAGGAGCAGAAGAAGCTATACTTTTGGGTGGATATAATTCTATGGTTTTGTTTTTAAAAAGAAAAGGGTAGGCTACGCTGAAGAGAGCGATGATTCCAAAGATAAGTAATCCTGTTTTTTCTTTGGCATTGAGTTGTTCATTTTGAACTGCAAATAATTTTTTGTTTTTCATAGTAGATTAGATGATTTAAGAAAGTAGTAATAGCTTATTAGAATGTAAAAATGTAGGATCCGTCTGTTTTGAGTTCGTGAAATTTTTGGTTTGCTGTTAATTGTGATTTGATAAGAGTCTTTTCTTTAGTCGTTAATCTGTTGGATAAAATCAAAAGTTGGTTTAAAAATGAGGTATGATTTAAAAGTTTAAAATCTTGCATTGACTTTATCCAAACAACATTATGGTCACTAAGAATCGAATCAAGTTTGTTGGGCTGATCCAAATGAATGACCTGATTTATATTTCGTGAGTCGATGTATTTTTTAATTGTGTTTATGCTGTCCGGCGAATAAATTTCTAGAGTATTGCCATACTTTAGTCCGGCTGTGTTTTCATTTTTTGTATTGAATATGACAAGCTCTTTTTGATTTCGTTTGACCATTTGTTGTATTGGAAAACTCAATAGGATTCCCGTTGCCAAACTCAGTGTGGAGTATAAATAAATGGATTGTTGGATTTTCATCCAGCAATAAATACTTATAATGGATCCAAGAATCAGAATAAGTTGTGGAATGGAAAACCAAATTCCGTCAGCAATAAAGCCTGGAAGTTGCTCCAGCAATTCAAAGCAAGAGATTCCAAGACTTATCAAAAGAGAACAACAATAAGCAAGGATTGAGCCTAAAGCAATACTTAATGATCCAATCAAGAGGACACAAATTCCAAGCACCATAAGGGCGAAGGAAAGAGGAATCCAAATCATATTGGCAATTAAAAAATAAACCGGAAATTGTTGGAAATAGAAAATAGTGATGGGGAAAACAAAGAATTGTACAGCCAATGTTACCCAAATAATTTCTAGCATAAGATTGATCCGGTAGTTAGAGCTCGCATATAGTTTTCTTATGTAAGGCAGAAACCAAACTATGCTCAAAACGGCCATAAAAGAAAGTTGGAATCCAATATCGAAAATAATGCAGGGGTTGATCAACATCAGCAAGAAAGAGGTGCCGAATAAAATATTGGTGGTGTCGGTGTATTTTTTGACTTGCAATCCAAGCTCCAACAGGCTAAACATTACGGCAGCTCTTACAATGGAGGCTCCCAATCCGGTAATCATTGAGAACGACCATACGGCAGTGATGATGGTGATTGGTTTGAGAATTTTTTTTGTTTTAATCCAGCCTGGTGGTAGAAGCGAAAAAATGAATTGTAAGATGGCATACAACATTCCCACATGCAGGCCGCTTACAGCAAGGATATGGGCAGTACCTGTTTTGATAAACAATTCATTGATTCTTGCAGGCAATTGTTCTCTGCTTCCAAGAATAATACCATTCATCAAAGCCGCATCTTCCTGCTTAGGAAAACAGGCTGTATAAATACGGCTGCAATAATTTTGAGCTTTTTGGGCTAAGCTGTAAAGACTAAATGTATTGCAAGCTTTGATCTCACAGATCGTATCAATGATGCTCCTGTAAAAAATATGTTTGGGTTCGTAAAACAATTTGGCATTGAATCCATCAAATTCTGTGGCATTATGAAAGGGGATGGATTTGATAAGCACATCCAGGCTATCACCATAATATAAATGGGCGGGAGAAGAATATAAATAAGCAAAACTTGTTTCTTTGTCTCCCTTGGGCCACCAGTGGAATTGAAGTTTGTAATAAGTCTCTCTTTGATCTAAGTCTTCTACTACTATTCTAGATTTTGATGTAGAGAGAGGGTGATGTTTGTGCTGTGTATTGAAATGAACTAAAGCAGCTGTTCCAAGAATTAAAGGAATGAATAAAGAGTAGAGATGAAATTTTTTATAGAGTGCAATTTGGGTAATAGAGGAAAGAATCACTATAGATATTAATGCAATGATCTGTTGATATCCACTCAAAGCAGAAATGAGTCCTATAATGACAGCATAAGCTGAGGCTAGGATGACCATGGGGCGTTTAAGGCATTTTCTCAGGAGCATCTCTAAATTTAATTATCACCTTATAGTGTCTTGAAGCCCGAAAATGTTACCTCAAATGAGCTAAAATTTTGTAAAAAGCTAAAATTGTTGATATGGATTTAAGGGACCAG
>DEQQ01000001.1 GCA_002360455.1 Saprospiraceae bacterium UBA3362 | reverse complement strand
TTATTTACACAAAATTAGGCATTATATGTCGGTCAACCAATAGGGCTATAGTCCTAAATTGAGGTGTGCACTGTCAAAACTAAATTTTAATAACTACTGCATGACTTATTATAGTCCTATCCCCATCCCAATACCAACACTTCCCCTCATGCCCACTTATAAAAAAGTTAGGCCAATAGGATCTTAGCCTTCAGTTTATAAGGGTTCGCAAGCTTAAAAGTCCAATAGGTTTTTTCCGTTTATGGAGTCTGTTGCTTCTTTGGATATGGCAGATTTTAGTATTTTGAGATAGGATTTACTGTCCACTTGAATTTCTACTACGGCTTCTTCCAGTTTGGTGATTCTTCCTATGATTCCGCTATTAGTGGCAACCTGATCTCCTTTTTTAAGTTGGGTAGCAAAATTGTTTTGCTCTTTCTGCTTTTTGATCTGGGGTCTCAGCATAAAGAAATACATGATTGCAAAAATGGCCAAATAAAAAATAATCATTGAAGTACCCATGATGGATTGGTTTTATTTTGTTGTTTTATTTACAATAGCTTTAATCAAAATCTTGGTCTGTAATGGTTCTGTGTTTGCTGTAACAATCACCGTCTTGTTTTGTTCGCCCTCTTTCCCTTTAGGATCAAAGTCCACGGTGATTTCTCCTTCTTGTGAAGGCAATATAAATCCCTTGGGATAGCCGGCTACAGTGCATCCACAGGTGGTGCTCACATCGGTGATGAGAAGCCTTACCTTACCAGTATTGGTAAATCGAAACTTGTGACTGACCTTTGTTTGATCAGTTATGGTTCCAAAATCAAAACTGCTTTCTTCAAAATTTATTTTAGCCACATTGACTGTATCCACAGGATTGTCTGCGGTTGCCGGAATGCGAATCACCTCCAAGTAAGGATTTGAAGTGGGATCTGTTCCCGTTGAGCCTGAAGTTTTATCTTTACAACTGATTGATAAGATACAGAGGCCAAAAAATATAAAAATTGATTTCATCAGAGTGACAAATTTAGTACATAAAAAACATATTTTCTTAATCGGCTTACCTTATTCGGGCAAAAGTTTGGTTGGCAGATTGTTGGCAGATGCAATAGGCTTGAACCATTATGACTCTGACCTATGGATGGAACGCTTTATAGATCAAAGCGCTGCTCAATTTTTGCAACAAAACGGGGAAAAAAGCTTCAGGATGGTCGAGCGCTTTGTGTTGATGGATCTGCTTTGCAAGCCGCCGTCTGTAGTGTCAGTAGGAGGTGGTTTAGCTTGTTTTTTTGACCATATTCATTTAATGAATCAACATCTCACCGTTTATCTCAAAGTAGAACCTGCAATCATCCACGATCGATTTTTGAAAAATCCGCATTCAAGACCATTGTTTCGAATTTTTTCAAGATCCGATTTTGAACAATTGTTGGCAAAACGGGATTCTATCTATTCCCGTTCTCATATTGTTATCCTCGCTGAGAGGAGACCTGAGATTATTGTGCAAGAAGTACTGGATGCTATAAAACAGTGATTTTAATGGAATAGTAAAAATCATCTGTGAGGAGGCTGAAAGGCTTGGTGCAAAGCACCGAGCGAACAGCGAGCCTGTAAGACTCCGACCCGAAGGGGCACAGCCAAAAAATCAAAAATTTGTAACCAATCAATCAAGAAATTGAACTTATGGAAAATCATCATTGCATCATTATTGGTTCAGGACCCGCCGGGTACACAGCAGCAATCTATGCGGCTAGAGCCAATATGAAACCTATTTTGTTTACAGGCGCTGAGCCCGGAGGTCAACTCATGATCACTACCGAAGTGGAGAATTTTCCGGGTTATCCTGATGGAATACACGGACCTAAGCTCATGGAAGATTTGCAAAAACAGGCAGAGCGATTTCAAACCGATATTCGATATGAGCGTATTTCTGGAGTGGATTTTACGGGTCCTGTTCATAAAATTTGGACTGAGAGTGGCGAGGTATTGCATTCGCATGCGATCGTTATTGCTACCGGTGCAAGTGCAAAATGGTTGGGATTGGAGTCTGAAAAAAGACTGATGAACAAAGGGGTTTCTGCCTGCGCTGTCTGCGATGGTTTTTTCTTCAGGGGAATGGAAGTGGCCGTTGTCGGAGGTGGAGATACGGCAGCCGAAGAGGCCTCCTATCTCGCAAAACTTTGTCCAAAAGTGCACTTGTTGGTGAGGAAAGAGCATATGCGCGCCTCAAAAATTATGCAAGATCGCGTTATAAACACTCCCAATATTGAAGTGCATTGGAACACCGAAACCGAAGATATTTTGGGAGAAAATGAAGTGGAAGGGGTCAAGCTAAAAAATTCAAAAACCGGAGAAATAAGCACCATCTCTGTCAAAGGTTTTTTTGTTGCAATAGGGCATCAGCCTAACTCCGGTATTTTCGAAAATTGGTTGGATATGGATGATGCCAAATATCTCATCACTAAGGCCGGCAGCACAAAAACCAATATCTCCGGTGTTTTTGCTTGTGGAGATATTCAGGATAGAGTGTACAGACAGGCAGTAACTGCCGCAGGGTCGGGTTGTATGGCGGCACTGGATGCAGAACGTTATCTCACTTCGCAAGGTATTTTATAGTGATCATCATTGCAGATGCCGGTTCGAGTAAAACAGACTGGGCCTGTGTTCGTGGGCAGGTGTGTATAGCTCAATGGCAATCTCCGGGAATCAACCCGCTGACCATGTCCTCAGACTATATTAGGTCTGTAATTCATCAAGCTTGCTCGATCTATCAGTCCCATACTGAGCTGACCGAACTGAATTTTTATGGAGCCGGTTGCAATCTTGAAGGCAAAGAAATCATTACCGGAATTTTGCATGAATTTTTTGCTAAATGCAAACTGAATGTTGATTCAGACTTATTGGCTTCCGTGAGGTGTTTTGACACCTCAGATGAGATGATTGTTGCTATTTTGGGTACGGGAAGTAACGCCTGTCTGAGTAATGGGCATGAAATACTAATGGGTATCCGGGGCTTGGGATTTATTTTAGGTGATTTTGCTTCCGGCTCAGATCTTGGCAAAAGATTGATACAAAATTATTTTTGCGGAGTTTTGGAATCTGATTTAACTGTAAGTTTAGAACAAGAATTTCCCGAGCTAAAACAATCGTTTATCGCTGAGTTTTATTCATCCGGAACAAAGGCTGCAATGTTGGCCAACTATGCTAAGTTTGTCATCAACTATAAGCATGAAAAAGCATTGCAAGAGTTAATTCTACATGCTTTACACGATTTTCAATATTTTTATGTGCGGCAATTGGAGCGAAATAAAAAATATAAAATAGGATTTACAGGATCCATCGCTTTTCACTTACAGGAGGAGATAAAATCTTGCTTCTGTAGCCTGGGATATGCTGAGCCCTATTTTGTGCGACAGCCCATAGAATCTTTGATCAAGTATCACATTCGCCATCATCAATAAATTTTTTGTATCCATTATGACAGAAGGAAAAAAAGAAATCAAAAGGATAGGAGTGTTTACCTCAGGGGGTGATGCTCCGGGGATGAACGCAGCGATAAGAGCTGTGGTAAGAGCAGCCAATTTTTATGACCTCCACGTGTATGGCATACACAGAGGTTATGAAGGAATGATTGATGGTGAAATAAAACGATTGGAAACCATTGATACTGCCAATATCATTCAGCGAGGCGGAACTATTCTTAAGACGGCTAGGTCTATGAGGTTTATGTCTCCCGAAGGGAGAAAGATGGCTTATGACAATTTGATCGAAAACGATATAGATGCACTTGTAGCCATAGGCGGAAACGGTACTTTTACAGGAGCTCAAGTTTTTCTCAACGAGTATGGAATTCCTACTATTGGTCTTCCGGGAACTATAGATAATGATCTTTATGGTACGGATTACACCATTGGATTTGATACTGCTGTAAACACCGCTGTTCAAGCTGTAGATAAGATAAGAGATACAGCAGACTCGCACAACAGATTGTTTTTAATAGAGGTCATGGGGAGACACAGCGGATACATTGCTTTACATACGGCGATAGGTTCCGGTGCCAGCACTTTTTTGATTCCTGAACAAGCTACAAGTATAGATGGCTTGGTAGATAAAATCAAAAAAGCATTGAAGCGAAAGAAGTTGTTTGGCTTGGTCATAATTGCAGAAGGCAATCATATTGGGGAGACTATGGACATCTCAAAAATGCTGGAAGAACGAACCACGGATTATGATGTCAAAGTAACTATTATCGGCCATTTGCAAAGAGGCGGGTCACCTTCTGCCTACGACAGAATGTTGGCAAGCAGACTGGGACATCAGGCCGTTGTAGCCTTAATGGAAGGAAAGTATAATGTAATGGCAGGTGTAGTGAATGATCAGGTCGTTTTTACAGATTTTGAACAAGCCATAAAAAACAAAAAAGAGCCTACTCAAGATTTGATCAAGATGGCAGAAATATTGGGAATGTAGTAAACCAAATCGCAGCCATCAAACTTAGACCAAAAAAGGAAAATCCTTATCCACATAATTATCCTCGTATAAGGCTTCCGGTTCAGGGAACGGTGAGTTTTCTGCAAATTCTACTGCATCTTCAATCTCCAATCGGATTCTTTCCTGAATTTCCTCTATTTCTTTGGCGGTCGCAATTCCTTCATCAAGAATTTTATGTTCTGTAATTCCAAGCGGGTCCAATGATTTGTAATACTCCACCTCATCTTTAGTTCTGTAGTTGCCCGGATCCGATACTGAGTGTCCTCTGTATCGATAAGTTTTGATTTCCAAGAAGTAAGGACCTTTTCCTGATCTGATGTGTTCTGCAGCTCGGCCTATGGCTTCATGCACAGATTCGGGTCTCATGCCATCCACTTGTTCTGACGGCATGTCGAATGCAGCCCCTATTTTAAAAAGATCTACAACATTGCTTGTACGCGCTACAGAAGTTCCCATGGCATAGCCATTATTTTCTACAATATACAATGCCGGAACTTTCCAGGTCATTCCCATATTGAAGGCTTCATAAAGAGCTCCCTGCCTGGCAGCACCATCACCAAACATGGTCACACAGAGATTGTCGGTTCCTTTGTATTTTTCCGCAAAGGCGATTCCCGTGCCTATTGGAATTTGCGCTCCTACAATACCATTTCCTCCAAAAAATCGATGTTCCTTGGAGAAAAAGTGCATAGAGCCTCCTTTGCCTTTGACACAACCGGTGGCTTTGCCAAACAGTTCAGCCATACAAGAGCGGCTGCTTAGGCCTCTGGATAATGCTGTTCCGTGTTGTCTATACGCTGTGACTACTGCATCTTCAGCACGCAGAGCCGTTTTCATGCCCGCAGCAATGGCCTCTTGCCCTATGTACACATGACAAAATCCTCTTATCTTTTGTTGAGAATACATCATAAGGGTTTTTTCTTCAAATCTCCTGATTCTCAACATGGTTTCATACCATTGAAGCCAGGTTGCCTTAGAGTATTTTCCCTCTGCAACCACTTTTTTAGCTGACGACTTTGCTTTACTCAATACTTCTGCCATAATCCACGGATTGAAAGGCAAAACTAAGCATTTCCAAAATCTTTTCCAACACTTGGGCGTGCCCCTCACATTCTGTGAGGGTCGGCGGCCTACGGACTCGCTTCCGCTCGGTCTTTTAGCTCATTCAATGAGCTAAAAGACTAAATCCTCCGGCTGCCTCACGCAAACATTTATTGAAACTCTCAACTTTATGGGCTTTCATTTATTTTTATTTTTTAAATCCGTTTTGCATCTCAATTCCATACAATCTGTTGGCTTCAAAAATCTCTCAGAGATCAATCTTGCCCTTAAGCCGGGTGTCCATTTTATTATTGGAGATAACGGCATGGGAAAAACCAATTTTTTGGATGCCATCTATTATTCTGCCATGGCGAAATCTTATTTCGGACTAAACGATAAAGATATTATTCAGCACGGAAAGGATTTTTTTAGAATTCAACTTGAATACCAACAACAACAACAAACCCATCAACTTGAGATCAAATATAAATCAGCTCTAACTAAAGAATTTAGTCGAGATCATATTCCCTATTCTAAGCTGTCGGACCATATAGGCAACATTCCATTGGTCATGATAACACCGGATGACATTTTTTATTTTTTACAAGACCATGAAGAGAGGAGGAAGTTTCTGAATCAAACCCTAGTGCAGACAGATCCAATTTACTTAGATCATTTGCAACAATACACCAAAGTATTGAAGCAGCGGAACGCCTTATTGAAATTTGCATCTTCATCCACTACAGTAGATCTTACGTTATTGGATCTATACGATGAACAGTTAGTGCGAAGCGGAAACTATATCTATCAATGCAGACAAAATTTGCTTCAACAAATTGCACCATGGCTTTCGCAAATGAGCTTGTTTATAAGTGGAAAGCAACAGGATTCGAGCATAGAATTTGAATCGGATGCCGCAATCAATTTGCAACATTGTTTTGAAAAAAACAGAAGCAAAGACCTGATTACACAGCGCAGCAACACGGGAATTCACAGAGATAAATTGAACATAAAAATGAATGGATTGAGCCTGAATGAATTTGGATCGCAGGGACAGATCAAAACTTTTCTCATTGCTCTCAAACTGGCTCAAGTGCAGTATCTCTCCAATATTAAACAAACTAAAGCCTTATTTTTATTGGACGATCTTTTTTCTAAATTGGATCAACAACGAATTCATTCGCTTTTGAGCTTGTTGGTAGAGCAGGGGATAGAACAATGTTTTATTACAGATACAGACCCTGAAAGGGCAAAAAAAGCAGCTCAAAATGTCAAGCTCAATTCTTACTTTTACACTATGAATCACGGAATTTGTACAACATTATGAACAAAAAGTCAAATGAACAAAGTATAGGAGATGTGCTCAAAGATTTTTTGGATCAGGCTCATTTAAAACAGAATTTTGAGCGCAAATGCATCGAGCAATTTTGGCACGATCGCTATGGAGTCATTGCCACACAATATACAGGGGACATCCTCTGGGATGGAAAACTGCTAACAATTAAAATCAACTCTGCCTCTTTTCGCAATGAATTACAAGCGTCCAATACAAAAATTCTTGCCGAACTAAATGCCGCATTTCCACAATATAAAGTAGAAAAAATTAAATTTAGTTAAGCCCAACGAATTTACATATTGTCAGAAATTTTCTTCTCACCATTAGATCAATCCGGTTTTGAAGGTCAACGACCACAATTGTCCTCAATTAACAACAACCTCCGCCATCGTAAAAATAGGTACTCTCCGAAATATACAAATCTTCTCTTTGTAAAGCAGCAAGATCTGTTGCCGTTTTGTCACAAACAGCAAGAGGTTGATTGGCTAACAATAAATGGCCTTTGTGATCATCAAACTGGCTTTCTTCTCCAAAGTAAATGGCTGTTTTTCCGGTAAAAATACAGGCTCCATCATTCGGCATTGGATCTTTGATGGCACATACCTCCACACTCTCAATGAATATCAGCTTGTCGGTATTGTAATGTTTTGGATCTAGGATGCGATACGGTCTTTTAGCTCGAACTTCAACGGTCCCAAATCCTACTTCGGTGATCATTTTAAGATACTTATTGAGCGGTATCGAGCCACTGAGGCAGAGCGCGCGAAGTCTATCATCTTCTCGCAAAGCCATTGGCATTTCGGCCTCACAGACAGGATCACTCATCACCAGTCTGCCATGGGGCTTGAGCACTCTGTACATTTCCCTCAAAGCCTGCTTTAGTTCATCTTGTTTGAATATATTGAATAAACAATTCTGGGCTGCAACGTCGATGCTATTGTCTTCAACAGGAAGTTGCAAGGCATTTCCCTTTCTTAAAGAAACAAATTCAGATTGAAACCACGGATTCAATTGTTCGGCTTCAATAAAATTTCTTTTGCTGGCGTCCAACATTTCTTCTACAACATCTACTCCAATGACGCCTTCTTTTGTCCTGTTGAAATAAGCAAACTGCAACAGTTCCATTCCACCTCCAACGCCTACATAAAGTATTTTGGGGTTGTTGACCAAATCTCTTGGATTTACTGTACTGCCGCAGCCGTAATTCATTTGTTGCATGATCAGCGGAATTTTTAATCCCGGCAATTGCCATATAGGTGTTGTAGTGCAACACAAACCTACATCCGGGGTCTCTGCCGCTTTTTTATAAACATCTATAGTTTGATCTAAGTAGGACATTTTCATTTTTTTTAATTAGTTGACTATAAGATTTAAACCACTTCTCCTCCACAACTGCTTCCTGCTCCGGCAGTGCATCCATAACAATGTTGTCCGACAATGATATCTCTGTTTTGGATTTGTTGTATATTGAATTGCGAAATGTGCTTGCTTGGACAAGCTAAAGTAAGCTCAAGCATTTGATTAAAATCACAATCATAAAGGTAACCATCCCAGCTGACAGAAATCGTATTTCTGCACATTACATTTGCAGCAGCAGCCGGATTATACGCATTGATTAATTTGTCCATGTAGCGCTCGTAATTTCCTGACTGAATCAACCAATCCAAATACCTGCTGATGGGAAGATTGGTTATACAAAACAATTGATTAAATACCAACTGATAATCATTCCATAGAGCTTGTTTGAATTCGCGTTCCAGTTCGGTCTGAGAGGCAGGTAAAAATGCTCCTGCAGGATTGTAAACCAAATTCAACTTTAAGCTTGATTCTTCATGCCCGTAACCAACAGCATTTAACATTTTTATGGCTGCTATCGAATCATCAAAGACTCCATCGCCACGCTGTCTGTCTGTTCTGTCTTTATTGTAAAAGGGAAGAGAAGATACAACTTCTATCCGATGTTTTTTGTAAAACTCCGGCAGATCGTAATATTTTTTATTTGCTCTCAGAATGGTTAGATTGCAACGCACTATAATGTGTCGATTCAGTTTTGCAATTTCTTCAACAAACCATCGGAAGTTTGGATTCATTTCGGGTGCGCCGCCTGTTAGATCAACAATGCTAAACTGAGGATGTGCGCTTAATATATCTAGACACTGCTGCATGGTGGTTTGGTCCATAATTTCTTTTCGGTCGGGACCGGCGTCAACATGGCAATGTTTACAAACTTGGTTGCACATTTTGCCGATGTTAATCTGAAATATATTGATCTCTTTTGGCCTTAAAGGATAAAGAGAGCTTTCTTCGAGTTTGTATTGAAACGGAATTGGATCAAAATGTTCAAATGCAGAATGTTCAAGGATGGCAATCTGCTCTTGAGCTTGCGCAAGTCTGTTTTGTGTGGCTTGTAATGATTTCAATGAGATTATTTTATTTACAATTTTACATTGCTATTTCTTTGGCTTTGTTCATCATTTGAACTCCATGAACCAGTGCAGCTCCTCCTTTTATGGCAGAAGCAACATGAACGGCTTCCATCATTTGTGCTTCACTGTATCCTTTTTCATAGGCGTCTGCGGTATAGGCTTCAATACAATAGGGGCATTGCACTGCATGAGCAACTGCCAATGCGATTATTGATTTTTCTTTTGCACTAAGATTGGAATCTTGAAAAACGGTACCATACCATGCAAAAAATTTATCGGCCATTTCTTTCTGAAACTGCCCGACCTGTCCAAATTTTTTTAAATCTTCGCTGTTGTAATAATGATTTGCCATTTTTTTTCTATTTTAATTCGTGGAGTTTCTTTTCAATTAAGTAAGTTAATCAAAAGATCCCAATAAATTATTTTTTCTTGGGATTGAAATCGACCATCAAATGAATCCATACGGATCTTGCTAAACGAAATTGAAGAACAAAAGTCAATGCAAGCAAAAAGGCTAAACAGACTAATGCCAATCTCCATTCTATTTTGAATAAAAGAATTAGAGTACCCACTACAATCAAGCTCAATATTCCAAACATAACATAACTCAAAAACATTGCTCCATAATAGAACCCGGGCTCGCGCTCAAAATCTTCATTGCAATGAGAACAACTTGAATTCATCTTGAAGCTGTAGTCAAACATATTTTGGTTTGGAAATAATTTTCCTGTTCTACAGGCCGGACAGGTCATGTTTAGAATTGACTTAATCTTGCTCATGTTATGAAACTGAGTATTTAATAAAATGAGAAGAAACCTGAGCTTCTTTTTGACCCGAGGTATAATCATAAAATCCTCTGCCTGATTTGACACCTAGCTGCTTTGCAGCAACCATATTGATCAATAAAGGGCATGGAGAATATTTAGGATTTCCAAATCCTTGATGCAGTTCTTTCAAGATTGCAAGACAAACATCCAAACCTATAAAATCGGCAAGCTGCAAAGGCCCCATAGGATGAGCCATTCCTAATTTCATGACCTGATCAATTTCATTCACTCCCGCCACAGATTCATATAAAGAGTAAATAGCTTCGTTGATCATGGGCATTAATATCCTATTGGCAATAAATCCAGGATAATCATTAACCAAAATGGGCACTTTTTGCAATTTAGAAGTACACGATTCTATTTGTTTTAGAGTTTCTGTAGAGGTTGAGTATCCTTTGATGATTTCTACAAGTTTCATTACCGGTACAGGATTCATAAAATGCATCCCAATGACTTTGTCGGGTCTTTTTGTTGCAGCAGCTATTCTTGTGATAGAGATAGATGAAGTATTGCTTGCAAGAATAGTATGTTCCGGAGAATGCAGATCCATCTCAGCAAAAATTTTGAGCTTAATAGGTTCATTCTCTGTAGCAGCTTCTACAACCAGATCAGCCTGAGCTACGGCCTCCTGTAAATTGGTATTAGTACATAAATTGGACAAGCATGCTGCTTTTTGGATCTCTGTTAATATTCCTTTTTGAAGCTGTCGATCAAGATTTTTTTGAATGTTCGCCAATGCTTTTTCCAATTGTTCTTGGGAGATGTCACACAAAGTGGTCTTAAACCCGTACTGAGCAAAAACATGAGCTATTCCATTCCCCATGGTCCCGGCTCCAATTACACTTATATTTTTTATCTCCATCGATTGGCTTTGTTTAAAAATTCTTGCAAATTTATTAAACTTTTAAGGATTTAAGCAGTCTAATAATGCATGAGCTTGATGACTAGAAACAGAATTGGCTTGTTTTGTTTTAATTTATTGATAGCGAGCTTTTTAACTGCACAGCAACAAACCATCCAAGTGTTGTTTTTTTTATTGGAAGAGTGTAAAATCTCCCAAGCCTATGTTCCGGAGATCAATGCCATTTCAAATGATTATAAATCCTCGGAATTTTCATTTCAGGCCATTTTTCCCTCAAAAGAAAGTTCAGAGCAATCGGTTGCTCTTTTTGCTAAGCATTACAATCTAAAGTTGGAATGCAGAACAGACAGTGCACAGCTTTTAGCAGCCAAAAATGGAATTGAAATTTTGCCGACCGTTGTAGTTTGGGATCTGGAAAAAAATCAAATGCTGTATCATGGTAGAATCGATGATTGGTTTGTCCGAGTCGGCAAGAGGAGAGCACGAGCTCAGGTGCATGATCTCAGAGATGCTTTGGAAGCCATCGCTTCTCAAAAACCCAAACCACCCCATGGAACACAGCCTGTAGGTTGTTTTTTGCAAAAATAAAATTAGTATTATCTTTGATATGAATTCAAATGTATTCCTTATGAAAAAAAATTTGCTCTTTATCCTTACGTTCATGACTTTTACAGCTTTAAAGGCACAAAATTATTCTGAGGATATAGCACCTCTCATCTACAAACATTGCAGTAATTGTCATAGACCGGGAGAAATTGGCCCTTTTTCTCTTACCAATTACAATGAAGTAGCAGCTTGGGGAGCCACAATAAAATATGTGACCAAAATAAAATATATGCCGCCTTGGAAACCCGATCCAAGCTACAAACAAGTGCAGCACGAAAACTATCTAACCGACTCAGAAATCAAGCAAATAAGCGATTGGGTAGACAAAGGAATGCCTCAGGGTGACCCTGCCAAGGAACCTCCATTTCCTACTTTCCCTACCGGTTCTCAGGTTGGAACTCCGGATTTGGTTCTGTCATTTTCTCAATCCTATCTTCACAAAGGCGATGGTAAAGATGAATATCGTTATTTTGTACTGCCTTCAGGATTGACAGAGGACAAAGAACTTGTTGCTCTTGAGATGAGACCGGGTAACAAAAAAGTGGTACATCATACGTTGTTTTGGGCAGACAATACAGGTGCTGCAAAGGCAGAAGATGCCAAATCAGCAGAATATGGATTTACAGGAGCAGGCGCAAATGTCTTGCGCGGAGATCAACTTCCGGGCTATGTTCCGGGTACTAAACCTGCAGTGTTCTCTAACGGAATGTCCCAGCTTATTCCAAAAGGATCAGATTTGGTCCTTCAAATGCATTATGCGCCGACAAGTGTTGATGAATACGATAGCTCAACGGTCAATTTATTTTTTTCCAAAACTCCGGCAAAAAGAAGAGTGATGAGCCATATCCTGTTGCCAACAGACTTAGTAAATGGTCCATTTGTAATCTCTCCCAACCAAGTAAAACAGTTTGAGGCAGTTTATAAAGTTCCTATCAAAGTAAGCTTGATAGGCATTTGGCCGCATTGTCATATGCTGGGAAAAAATTGGACAGTCTATGCTAAATTGCCCAATGGAACTCAAGAAAATTTGATTAAAATCAACGATTGGGATTTTAATTGGCAGGGCGGTTACTCATTCAACAAACCGGTGGTACTTCCTGCAGGATCAGAAATCCATGCGTTCTGCACCTACGATAATACCACTAACAATCCTTCAAATCCTAATTCACCTCCAAAATTTGTCACCTGGGGCGAAGGCACCGCAGATGAGATGTTTTATCTCCCTATAACTTATGTTCTCTATCAAAACGGAGATGAAAACCTATCCTTAAACACAGCCAACGAGAAATTTGAATATGAGGTAGATAAAATTTATCCAATTTATCCAAATCCGGTCTCAGAAGAATGTAATCTTGGGTTTGTTCTCAATCAAAACAAAGAAATAACAGTTGATATTCTCGATGAACAAGGAAGATTAATTAAAAATATTCTCAAAGCAAAACGATATTTACAAGGGCAACACATCCTGCCAATTGAGACTAAAGATTTGATCTCCGGACAGTATATCGTTAGGATTATGTCTCCAAATACAGAGACAATGACTGCAAAAATGAATATCCTCAAATAAAAAAGAGATAAATATTGGGCATGACCCCGCTTCGCGGGGTCGCAGTCCTGCATACTCGCTGTTCGCTCGGTGCTTTGCACCGTCCCTTCGGGACGTATTCCGGCCTGCTCATGCAGATGACTTTTAGCTTGTTTTAGTTTTCGTTATTTATTGAATTTCTATCAGTTTTGGGTTTCCCTTGTTCATTACTACTTAAGGAACAATAATTTCACTAAGCAGGTAGCCGAGTTATTAATATTAAATATATACTGCATATGTATATAATTAAATAATAACTGGTTATAAAATAATATAGATTCTTCTTTTTACCTCATTAAATAATCAAATAATTCAAATATAATCTTTTTATATTTGTGCATCCGGTCAAACCCCTTATGCACAATGAAAAAATTATATTATTCAGCTGTTCTGCTTTTAGGTTTTGGATTTCATCTCAAAGCCTCCTGTCCGGATTTTAACTTTGCATGTCCATCGGATATTACTATTTCTTGTATTGACGATTACTCAGATCTCAATATTTATGGCAATGCAACCGTAACCTGTCATGGCGAGACCAAAGAACTTCACACTTGCCGAATTGAAACCAAAATTGACGCCTGTGGCAATGGAACAATTCATAGATATTGGCAGACCGAAGATACCTTGTGGAATATAGTGAGTTGTAAACAGATTATAACGGTAAGCAATTTAGGGGCGTTCAGTTATAAGGATATTGTTTTTCCACCTTCTTTGGAGATAGAAAGCTGCGACCCTTGGACTGACTTTAAGAATATCAATAAACCTTATGATAGACCTTATTGGAACAAAATATGGTGCAGCAGACCAGCAACATCTTACAGTGACGACAAATTTGTATTTAGTGAGTCCTGCGTAAAAATTGTAAGAACTTGGAAGGTATTAGATTGGTGTTCCTATGATCCTGCATTTCCGGGCAGAGGAGTGTATCAGGGTACTCAGGTAATCAAATTGGTTACAACAGATCCAAATGCCAAAATCATTTGTCCAAAAGATACAGTAGTGTTTGCAGATTCCTTATGTGAAGGTGCATTTGTAAAACTGGGAATTCCGACATTGGCAAGTCGCTGTTCAATTCCATACAAAATACGCAATAACTCCAAATTTGCAACTCAGTCATTGGAAGACGCAAGCGGATTTTATCCTGTAGGGGAGTATAAATTTTATTTTATTGCTGAAACTGGTTGTGAACATGAAATTAAATGTGAATACAAGGTTACAGTATTGCCTAAAATTCCACCCACACCGTATTGTCTGACTTCTGTAATATTGGCTTTGATGCCTATGGATACGGACCAAGATGGGACTCCCGATGAAGGCATGGTAGAAGTATGGGCAAAGGATTTGGATAAGGGTTCATTTCATGTTTGTAAAAATAGGAAATTGTATTTTTCATTTTCTGCTGATACTTCAGACCGATCAAGAATATTTACATGCAATGAAGTTGGCGAAAACGAAGTGGAATTATGGATAACAGATCAATACGGCAACCAAAGTCACTGTAAAACCAAAGTGATCATCCAAAACAACAGCGGGATTCAAGATTGTGAGCCGGGATTCAATCTTTTAACGTCTAATGTAGTAGTAAAACTAAGCAATCCGGGCCTAGCTCAAGAACTGGAATTAATTGATGTACAAAATCCAACAGTTAAGTTCAAACTTCATCAATCCGGAAATGATTTTCAATTTTTAAATGTGCCGATTCATAATCAGTACATTTTAAAATGGAACAGCGCTATAACTCAACTCAGTGATGTTTTAGATATGGCTGATGTCCAAGCTTTGTACGAAATAGTTCAGTCAAAAAGAACCATTAATACGGAGTTTGAGAAATGTATTGCAGATCTAAATGAAGATCAGACAATAGATATGTCAGATTATTATATGTTGAGATCATTTGTTTTACAAAGAAATAGTTTTTCTAATCCATATCTTTTAATTCCTAATCCTTATCAAGATTTGGCATACTCCAATATCTATAGACTTAATTCTTTGGATGAACTTGGCACAGCCTCTTGGTATCAAGAGATCAAAGGAAATTTAGTGGGCTCATCCTCTTCTTATGTCCATAATTCCAATTCACTCAATGAAGAAAATAGAGCAACAGAGTCAATTTCTACAAACTCATGCGTAAGCTATTTATATCATTTGAACGGTCAACTGATTTCCAAAGGAAATTTCTGTAATGAAAGGGAAATTCTCCAATCGCAAGGTTTAGCCAATGGTTTTTATATTGTAAAAATGGAGTCTGAACTTTTTCCTACTGAGATTAGAAAAATAGTAATCACTTCTAAAGAATAGCTAAGTTTATTCCGTTAGCAATAGTTTGAAGCTTCTGATTTTATTCTTTGCAATAGTTTGAATTATAAATAATCCGCTGGGGATGTTGCGAGGTAATTGAATTGTATGACTATTGTATGCTTTTGAGATGACTCTTCCCTTAAGATCAACGCAGAGAAGGACATCCATTTCTGTTTGGAAATAAAGTGATTTATTTTGAATTGTATAGCTTAAGGATTCAGGATCAGAAATAGAATTTACTTCACATTGTATACGATCGGTAAATTGAATTTCTTGTACTGTGGTTTGGGTTTCTGTGGAGATATTGAGATCATTCGGAGCCGATTTTATATCAACAGGACTCAGAGTAACTGGATCTTTGCTCACGGATGTTTTAGCAGGTTCTTCGCAGGCATGAAGAATTGATCGATCGAACACAGCCACAGAAAAATGCTCTCCTTCATTGGGTTTTGCAACCATTATGTAGTTTCTTTTTCCATTTTGAAAATGAGCAGAACCACTGCTGGCAATGCTAAAGTTGCGAAACCCATCTTTGATATAACTCTCTTTTTGTGGGATAGCGTTGCTTGCATTAATTCTTAAAAAACCATACCCTTCAAGCCCATTGGCTACTGGAGCCTGGCCGCAAAAAATAAAACTACTGTCAGCAATAGAAAATGATTCAATACGCAAGGTTGGTGTATAATTTCTCCATGTACGCAGAGTTAGCGAAGTGTCGATCATTGTAACTAATATTGGGCCAGCATCAGATCTTCCGACAAAGGCTTGACTCACCAAATGAATATTACTTCCATTTTTGGCTAAGAATGATCTGCCTGTTCTAAATTCGTATGTCCTGTCCGAATTGTAATACCTAAGTTCACTGCATCGGGTTTTTATTCCGTGAATGTCCAAATCAAGAATTCTAATGCGATTTTCAATTGCCCCCTTTTGTTGAGTCAAACAGGACAACAATAAGGTTTGATTCGGGGACAGAATTAAATTTTGAATATTAACTGAATAACTTGAGT
The DNA here is from genome assembly GCA_002360455.1 of Saprospiraceae bacterium UBA3362. Taxonomy (GTDB): domain Bacteria; phylum Bacteroidota; class Bacteroidia; order Chitinophagales; family Saprospiraceae; genus Vicinibacter. The sequence goes on along the minus strand of DEQQ01000001.1, from coordinate 34,944 downwards.
CAAAAAAGTATCGCTGAGACCATTGGAGTTTCAAATCCTTGGAGAAGCTGGTCAATACAATCCCTGATGGTTCTTTTGTATTTGTTTTAGAATTGTACTCATGAGCCAAGTAAAGATTGTCATTTATTACCATTTTGGGGTTGGCAATATGATAATCTTTAGATTGAACCAGAAATGATTTTTGAAGTTGCCGAGTTTGAAAATCAAATTTTAAAATGAACACATTTTGTTCACTAGATCCTTGCGAAATTATATTTCCCACTATATAAACAATGCCTGAATCTAAGACCATTTGACTTGCAGAAAAGGAAGAAACCGCATGTGAGATTTCATAAGAATTTTCTATGACTCCATCATCGTAGAGAATGACAAGTTTTAGATTGTTTCGGTTAGTAGAAGTATTAAATGAATTGAATAAAGCTATATTATAATAAATTCTTTTTGAAAGGGAAGTGAATTGTTGGAAATCAACCAGTTCACTCAAATGGTCATTGGAATCGGAGCCGGAGTAGGAGCGAATACTGAACTTTGACTGAGAAAATGCGAAGGAAGCAGTGAATAGAGCAATTGTGATGAATATTATATTTTTCATTCAATTGTGATTTTATAGGTATAAGAGTTTGAATTCCCTCGTGTAATTTTGATTAGATAAACTCCAATTGGAGCGCTAAGCAGGTGAACAAATTCATTGGTTCTAAAATTTCCGGATTGGATAAGTTTGCCTTGTAGATCTAAAAGTTGAAACTGCAATTTTTCTGATTCCGGAGATTGAACAAGAATGGAATTGCTGATTTGTTGATAAATGAATCCGATATCCTTTTTTGGTTTATTTGTAATGCCAACAGTGCTTCCATCTATATTATAGTCTGTCTCATATATAGAAAAGCCACCGCGATGATTGCCTACTGCCATATCCAAAACGCCGTCGGCATCAATATCAGCAAAGGATAAATGAATAATTTCGCCTTCTTTCATTTGGCCATAATTGGGATTGACCGATCTAAAGCTGGCATTAATATTGTTTTCAATGTCATCCCAAACGGCTATCTCTCCGAACAAATTTCCGGAAAATAATTTATATTTTCCATTGAAGTCGACCACTTTCGGAGAAGAATACACCTTGCTTCCCAAACCTTGCTGAAGTGCTTTGCCAAGACAAGGAGTGGTTCCAAACTGAGAAAATTGTGGATTGGTTTTACTTCCAGTATTTTCAAAATAATAAAAACTTCCACAAGCAGAACCATTGGAGTTGTTGTTGAGTTTCGTTCCGGCTACAATGTCCATTAACCCGTCTCTGTTTAAATCAACAAGACAGGGATTGGTGTAGGTTGCTATGCCTATATCTTGGAAATCAATAATGGGTTTTGCAAACTTAAATTCTTTGTTTGCCCCTGCTATATTCTCAGAATAAAAAAAAGTACCCTGATTATTTCCTACCAATAAATCTAAATCTCCATCCGAGTCCAAATCCCCGAAAGACGGAGAGAAGGCACTGTAGGCTGCATTTGCAGAACTGTACAATTTATAGTCCAAATAATTGCTGTCCACTAATGTAAAAATAGGACTGTTTTTTGTGCCTGTATTTTTGAATAACATCATAGAGGATGGTCTATTGGTGGTTTTGGGTTCGTATATAAAATCAATGCCAACCAATAAATCCATCAAGCCATCTTGATTGTAATCTACAAAACAGGGGTGCGCTCCATCTCCTAGGTCAATCATCTCATCGGCAAGAAAATTATTTTTTTTGAATTCATAAAATGGAGTGGAGGCTGTTCCTTCATCTATAAAAAGCCATAAATTATTTACGTTTTCACAAATTCCTACATTGTTTGAGGCTACCAAAATATCTTGTTTACCATCGTGATTGATGTCTGCGCGAAATGCAGCATTAAACAAATAAAGGTTGACAGGAACATCATTTTTATTCCAAGCTGTATCCTTTCTTGTTATCCATGCTTGTTTTGGATTTCCGCCATTATAGAGAGCAGCAATATTTTTGGAAGTAAGGTCTCCTATCAATAAATCTTGATCTTTATCATTGTCCAAATCCAAACTCAATATTGTAGATCCCGCATGCCTACTGTTGATTATTGGGGAGTGAAATCCAGAAGCGCAAGTGTCAATGCTGCCACTTAGTTTAATTTCCGAGCTAAGACCGCTTTCTTGAAATTTTCCATAGCAACGATCTTTATAAGCATAAATCAAAGTATCTCTACCTTTTCCTCTGTCTATGCTTATATTTTCAAACCAAGTTACTGTGTTGGATCCGGGTTCATAAGTAAGTATATCTGTGTCTCCATCATAGTCGATGTCATCAAAAGTAGGAATGTCGCTATAATCTACAGGAATCTGCGATATGCCATTGCCTATAGGAAAATATAAAATATTTCTACTGTAAGGAGATTTAATGATTTCCCATTCTAAATGATTCTCTACTTTTTTTGCTTTGTACACCTCGATTCCGGGAATAGCCTGCGTTGTAAAAGCACTGGCAAAAAGATCAGCATATCCATCGCCATTGAAGTCATGAAAAAGAGCCCAATCAAAAACTCTCGGAAAAAAGTTTTTGTATTGGGGAGAGTAAACATAATCTTTGAGAGTTGGATCAAATATGAAAGGAAGCATTACAGCGCCCATACGATCGAAGATCACCAAATCTTTTATTCCGTCAACATTAAAATCAACTTCACTTACTTGAGGGTTGTTTAGTCCTCCTGCAAAAGGATATTTCAGTTGTTTCCCTTTGACTATAACGGGTATTTGCTTTTGCTTCAAATATTGAGCATTTAAAGTAAAACCAAACAAGCTAAAAAGAAGAACTACATTGAATATAAATCGCATATTGCTAACTAAATTTGCATTAATAACGTTTAATGCCAAGGCTTGTTTTGAATACGACTGCGAATAATTGACCGTGATTCTCTAAAGATGTTTTGTAAGCAGGTCTGTAGTTGGATTTGATTTTGAATAACAAAAAGGAATTGAAGTTAAATCCGTACTTTTGTGTGAGGAGGATGAAGGATGCTGCCGGAGGCAGCAGTGCGAAGCACCGAGCGAACAGCGAGTCCGTAAAACTCCGACCGCTCACGAAGTGAGTGGGCACACCATCATCTTTTTAACCAAAATCTCTCGATGAGTGCAGATTATTTTAAAAAAAGAGCCCGGTCATTGCAATCTGAATGGATAAAGATCAGGAGGCATCTTCATCAGAATCCTGAATTGTCGTTTGAGGAAGGGGAGACTGCAACTTACCTAATGGAGAAACTTTCTGAAGCTCAGATTGAGTATAAAAGTAATATTGCCGGAAATGGGATTGTGGCGACCATACAGGGTAAGGTACAGTCTGATAAGGTGGTTTGTCTGAGAGCAGATATGGATGCTTTGCCGATTCAAGAGTTGAACTCCAGCGAATATTGTTCGGTCAAGGCAGGTAAAATGCATGCTTGTGGGCATGATGTGCACATGAGTTGTGTGTTAGGGGCCGCAATATTGCTCAATGAGCTAAGAGATGATTTGTGTGGAACGGTTAGGATTATTTTTCAACCTGCAGAAGAAAAACTTCCGGGCGGGGCGTCTCTTATGATCAAAGAAGGAGTGCTGGAAAATCCAAGGGTGTCTGCAATTTTTGGTCTGCATGTAGAGCCGAGAATGTCGGTAGGCCAAATTGGAGTTTGCCCGGGTGGTTTTATGGCTTCTTGTGATGAATTATTCATCGATATTATTGGCAAAGGGGGGCATGCTGCGCTCCCTGAGCAGGTTGTTAACCCCGTTTGGGCTGCTGCAGAATGGATTCAAAAAACAAGCTCAAAATTTAAAGAAATGAATGTAAATGGGCTAAAAACTGTCCTCAGCTATGGGAAGATAAGCTCCAACGGAGGCGCAACAAATGTGATTCCAGAGTTGGTGCGCATAGAAGGCACCTTTAGGTCATTGGATGAAGCTTGGAGGCAGCAAGTGCACAAAATGCTTTACGATTCGGTTTCAGAGATTGAACTTTCGACTTTAGCGCAAATCAAACTCAATTTAATCAAAGGATATCCCAGTCTGTACAATGATCCGCAGTTAATGAGTTGGTTTGTTGGAAATGCTTCGCAATATATTGTAAATCAAAATATTATCGCATTAAGTCCGAGGCTCACCTCAGAGGATTTTGCTTATTATAGTCGGCAGATTCCGGCCTGTTTTTTTAGATTGGGCATAGGAAAGGAGGTAGGAGTTCATAATGCGCATTTTGATGTCAACGAGGAATGTCTGCAAGTAGGAGTGGGTCTCCTGGCCCATACCGCACAAGAATACTTAAATTATACATAAAATATTTTTGTAATCTGTAAAAATAGTGAACTCAAATGCTTATCTTTGTCCTGAAATGCAGGTGAGTTGATATTAGATTTTATTTTAATAAATCTCATATCATCTTTTGCCATTATATATAATGTTGAAATAGAATTATTTAGAAGACTTGTATTAAGGACTACGCATGGCTAAGATTTTGATTGTAGATGATGAACAAAGTATAAGAAGAGCCCTCAGGGATATTCTTGAGCTTGAAAAATATCAGGTAGACGAAGCATCTGACGGCTTGGATTGTCTGGTAAAATTGAAGCAGAATGAATACGACGCAATAATATTGGATATCAAGATGCCTAAAATGGATGGCATGGAGGCTCTTGAGAAAATTCAGACACTAGCACCTGATACTCCTGTGGTCATGATTTCAGGACACGCTACGATCGACACCGCAGTAGAAGCAGTAAAAAAGGGGGCGTTTGACTTTATATCAAAGCCACCGGATTTGAATAGGATGATGATTACGCTCAGAAACGCCATTGATAAGTCATCCTTAATCACAGAAAAGAAAGTCCTTCAAAGAAAAGTATCTAAGTCTAAAACGCCTGAGATTGTAGGCGAATCTAAGCATACCCTTAAGTTAAGGGAGACCATAGAACTCGTTGCTCCTACGGATGCAAGAGTGTTGATTACAGGAAATAATGGGACAGGAAAAGAGTTGGTGGCAAGATGGATTCATGAAAAAAGCAATCGCAATAAAGGAAATATTGTAGAGGTGAATTGTGCGGCGATTCCATCTGAGCTTATAGAAAGTGAGCTCTTCGGACATGAAAAAGGATCTTTTACTTCGGCTATAAAACAGCGATTGGGAAAGTTTGAGTTGGCCAATCAGGGGACATTGTTTTTGGATGAAATAGGGGACATGAGCTTGTCTGCTCAAGCCAAAGTTCTTAGAGCATTGCAAGAAAATAGAATCACTCGAGTAGGAGGAGACAAAGAAATTCCTGTGGATGTTCGAGTAATTGCAGCAACCAATAAGGATCTTAGAGAAGAAATTGCCAAAGGCAGATTTAGAGAAGATTTATATCACAGACTTGCTGTAATTATTATTGAAGTGCCTTCTCTCAATGAGAGAAAAGAAGATATTCCCATTCTTACTGAATATTTTATTGAGCATATCTGCCATGAATATGGAATTGCAACCAAGCGTATAGATGATGCTGCTTTGGAAGAGTTGTCCAACCACCATTGGTCAGGAAATATCAGAGAACTCAGAAATGTGGTAGAACGATTGATTATCTTGTCTAAGAGTAAAATTGGAAGGAAAGAGGTTTTGGATTTTGTGATTCCGGCATCTCAGAGAAGTCATAGATTCAAAGAATTGTTTGAACAGTTTGATAATATTCAGGAGCTCAATGAATTTATCAAAAGAGAATTTACCGCCTACAAATCTGAAGTTTAATACAACTAATTTTAATTTTTGGAGTTATAATTCTCTTAATCCATTTTGTTTGTATGCAATTTTAGGATTGTAAGCAATGCGATGGATTGCCTAAAAAATTATACATTATATAATATTTGATTTTCTTTATTCACTCTATGATACTCAGGCAATAGTGGAACTATTTTATTGTTGTAAAATCACAATTGATCTGAAGTAGAGAAAAAGAAATTTTATTAAAGATCAATAAAAAATTGAAGCTACATGAAATCACAAAAAAGGTGGAGCGAGCAAAAGGGAGAAAATAGCTGGACCATGTTCAAAGTTTTGGCAGAGTTTGTAGATGGGTTTGAGATAATGAACAAACTAGGTCCCTGTGTATCTATTTTTGGTTCTGCCAGAATTAAAGAAGATCATCCGTACTACCAACTTGCTGTTCAAATCGCTGAGAAACTAACCGATGAAGGTTTTGGTGTTATAACTGGAGGTGGTCCAGGAATCATGGAGGCCGGAAATAGAGGAGCCTATTTAAATAAAGGCTTGAGTGTTGGATTAAACATTCAACTGCCTTTCGAGCAATTTGCCAATCCTTATATCGACCATGAAAAAGTATTAACTCATCGATATTTTTTTATTCGCAAAGTGATGTTTGTAAAATACAGCAAAGCATTCATTGCATTGCCGGGCGGTTTTGGAACTTTGGATGAATTGTTTGAAGTGATGACATTGACACAAACTTCAAAGATCAAACGAGTGCCAATTGTTTTAGTGGGTAAAGATTTTTGGACTCCATTGAAAGACTGGATAAAGCACACTATGAATGATAAGTTTCATTTTATTAGTCCGGAAGATTTGGAGTTGATTCCGATTATGGATGAGCCGGAAGAAATAGTGAAGTACATTTCAGATTTCTATGATGCGGACCCTACAGGAGGAATGTTGCATAACTTCGAATTGTAGTATTGCTTTATTTTTTTTCTCAAAGAAGGGCCTGTAGCCACTTCACTTTCTGTAGTTATAATTTTATTGCAAAGAGAAAATAAAGTTTACTTGTATTCTGATGTTTATTTCTGATAATAAATAGTAGAGAATCTGAAAAAATTGAGTACTATGAGTTTGTCTGAAGTTCATTTTTCATCAAAGGCAGCTCGACTACAAATTCAGTTCCCTGAGGTTTAAGATCGTTAAAATAAATTTTTCCATTGACGGCTTCGATGATTTGTTGACACATGGCAAGACCCAATCCTGTACCTGATGATTTTGTGGTAAAATTAGGTAGGAAAACTTTGGATTTCATCTCATCAGGAATACCCGTTCCATTATCTTTGACATGAACACAAGCATATTTACCTCGTTCTTGTAATAAGATATCAATTTTTCCTTTCCTCGTTTCCGGAATGGCTTGAATAGCGTTATTGATCAAATTGTTGAGCACTCTTATAAACTGATCTTTGTCACAAAATACATAGAGTTCATTGATTGTGACATGCAAGTAAATGTCAATATCCTCTCTTTTTCTGAACAAATCATGCACGCCGGAAACAAGATCATTCAATAATAGTTTTTCGTTTACTGCACGAGGCATTTTTGCAAAATTGCTAAACTCAGTAGCAATTTTAGTAAGTCCTTCGATCTGTTCCAAAATGTTGTGGCTCACTTTTTCTGCCATTGGAATGACATCAGGAGAGCCGGACTTAATCATTTGCTGTAAATACTGAATACTTAACTTTATTGGAGTTAGTGGATTCTTTATTTCATGAGCCACCTGTTTTGCCATTTCTCTCCATGCACTGTCCCGTTCGGATTTGGCAAGCAAATCTGCACTCTGATCCAGTTGTTCTACCATAAGATTGTAGCTTTGAATTAACTCACCGATTTCGTCTTGAGCTTTCCATTCCAGTCGTTCATTGCGTTTGCCAAGTCTTAGTTCTTTTATTTTTAGGCCAAGGGCTTCCAATGGATTGGTTATTGAATTGGCCAGCAGTGTTGCCAAACTTGCAGCAATCAAAAATAGAAATACATAAATATTGAGTAATGTATTGATAAGAAAAGCAAGGCGATGGTTGGATTTGGTTCCGGAATCTAAATTTCCGATAAGCTGCAATGATGCAATTTTTTGATGATTATAAAATAGGTTTTTGCAAGCAATTAATTGATTTTGATTGGAAAACTGTTCGCGTTCATTTAGAACTACTTCTCCACTTTCTTTAGGAAAATGAAAAAAGAATTTGGGATGAGCTAAAAAATTAAACTCTGCAGATTTATTGAGTTGGATGCCATCTAAGTCATAGACTTCAAGTTGTTGTTTTGAGATGTGTTTTGCATTTTCTGAAATCTGTTGTAAGATTTGTTCATTGCTGCTGTTTCCGCTCCATTGACTCAGATTGGATTCTATATAATTGCCAAGATTTTCACATTTTTCTATTAGGTTTTCTTCAGCTATCTGTCGTTCAGATTGTTTTGTGAAAAAATAAGTTATCATTGCAATGACGACAAAAGAAAATACAATTCCTAAGATGATATAAAACTGAATTTTATTCTTTAAAGATGGTTTTGAACTGAAGCTTGTACTAAATTCATCCGGTAAAAAATTATAATTTTGGTTAATCAAATAAATGGTGTAACTAAGAATAATGAGAATGGTAAACAAGAATGAAAATAGAGAAATAGCTTGAATCAATGGAGCCTTGGTGTAGGCTAAAGCAAGAACCAGTTGGTTGGGAGCTTTGCTAATAAATATGTCGCGTTGATCTATTGTTGTTCTTACATTGTTTCGAATGGAAAGAAGGTCAATGATTTTATTGTAGTTAGGGCCATGGATATTGTCGGCATATTTGATGCTTCCTTGTTCATAAACATACAGTTGGAGTTTGTTGGACTGAGATTTGTTGATTATTTCATTGAGGGAAGAGCTTTGGCCGGAATCTATTTGATGGGGTTTGATTTGGTCTAAATATTGTTCTATAAGTTCTTTGGAAAGGATATGTTTTTTTTCATTTTGATAATGAAAAATCAAACCTGAAGTCAAAAATGAAATTATGATAATCCATGAAATTAACCATAAAATGCTTGCTTCTTCCCGTTCTGCAAAATAGTCCATCATCCAAATCACAATGGTCGATCCAAGGATGAATAAAATGGGATGGATGTTGATTCCAATTTTGAACGATAACCAAGCTGCACCAACTAAGGGAATGATAAAACAAATCATTCGAACACCAAAATTAAGATTGAGACTTAGAGTGCTTTGGCAAAGTTTGTGAGCTATTAGAAAAACCGAAAGGAGAAGAAGTAATAAATTAAAAAGAAGGAAATAATTCTCTAGTGAAAAAGCTAGAATATTATCCAAGCTGAAGTAAAATTTTGAATTTACAAAAATAGCCTTGTAAATGATGCAATACAATAAAAAGGAAATTAATATCCCTATATAATTCATGACTGCTATTATCCATTGATCATAATTATTTTTGGGAGTGTATAGATCGGAGAATTTATAGTATTTAAAAAAGAAGTAACTAAGATGAAATAAAATTCCTATCATTGCAAGAAACTCAAACAAGGTATAATTCTTTAGGTTGGTTTGAATCAGAGTATCCGTTAAAAAACTTTGATAAAACTGATGTTGATTGACAATCCATTGAGAAAGACTTAATACCAAAAGAATTCCAAACAGCAATACCAAAACAGCCCATTGATAATTGCGTACATTTAGAAATTCTTTTGCATAGTAATGAAAAGGGATATAGATGAGAAGTATGATAATAAGATATGTAAAAATTAATAGGTTGGCAAAAAAAGGATCGAGAAATAATGCGTCTCCCGTGATGTATGCCAACACTTGCTTGTCTGTATCTTTTAAGGCGATGGAGGAAATTTTTGGTTTTGTTTCAGATAAATTGAATTCAGCATATTTTTGTTTTGATTTGAGTATTTGCTGAGATAAATGAATTTGATATCCTGATAGAAGTATGGGGCTTTTGATGTTTAAAAAATAATTTTCATCATAAAGAAAAATTTGTTTGCTTGCTTTTTCAGTGATCGAAGAACACCATTGAGGATTGTAGAAATTGGTATTTTGATTCCAGTAGATGAGTTGATCCTTTTTACAAATACTTATCCAGGATTTGGTTTGATTTTTTTGTTCGAGAGTAAAAAATAGAGATTTGATTTGATCAATCGAAACCGAGTCTGAATTATGAAATCGAGTTTGAAGTATATTGATTAATTCTTGAAATGCTTGCTCTGTTTTACTAATGTTTTGTTGAGTATTGAGTGCTATTTGCTGGGCATGAGAGTGTCCTAAGTTCTTGTAAAATAACTCATAGGTTTTGCATAGGCCTAGAAATACAAAAGCCAAAATCCAGATAAAATACCATTTGAATTGAATTTTTTCAATCACAAAAGACTGATTTTGAGGGTTAAAGATACATAATTATACATCAAATAAAAATTTAATATGTTTTTTTTAGAAACATTTCTGAGTTCCAATGAGTTATCTTATTGCATCAGGGTCTATCGCTCAAGGCGAACCTTGGGAGGAAAGTCCGGACAACGCTGAGCAGCATACCATCTAACAGGTGGACTCGTTTTTGAGGGAATGAGATAGATAGTATCACAGAAAACAACCGCCACTTTTGTGGCAAGGGTGAAAATGTGTGGTAAGAGCACACAAAGAATAGAGGCAACTGTATTCTTGGATAAACCTTATGCGTTGAAATGCCAAATATATCCGGTGGATTTCGGTCCGAATGAAGCTCACATTTGTCCTTTGAGGACGTCGGAAGGGTAGGCAGATTGATTACTTCAAGAAATTGAGGTAACAGATGAATGGTAGACACTTTTTATTAAGTACAGAATCCGGCTTATACTGATGCATCCCTCTTTATTCTTATCATTAAGATTGTAGCTTGACTTTATTTTATGGTTAAGGCAGCGAACGTAATAACTTATGGAGTCATCTGAATAGACCTTCAGCGAATTCATTTTGACATTGATTTTAATCCGGTGGTAAGTTTAAAATTGCATAAAATTATTGTATGGGAAAAACAATTCTTAGTATAAGTATATTTTTTATTTTGTTTCTCAATATAAAAAGTCTTATTGCTCAATGTACTCCGGCTGCGGTAGATAATTGTGCAGATGCTAACGTATTTTGTGGGCTTGATGAAATCAATGGTTATACCTGTCAAAACACATCGGACATCTATGCTGAACTTTATCCTTGTGGTGCAGGAATTTTATGCCCTAGTACAGGAGGAGCTTATGTGCCCCACAATACCAGTTGGTTGGCTTTTGTAAGCAATGGAGGGCCTGTAACAATTACAATGACGACAGCCAATTGTAGTGGAGCAGGAGTGCAATTTGGGATTTAGGGAGACTGTAACTGCGGCGAAGAAGTAGCTTGTAATCCATTTTGTACAGGACCGGGCATTATTTCTATTACGGCGAATTTGACTCCGTGTAAGATTTACTACTTGTTTGTTGATGGATGTTCGGGTGACGTTTGCTATTTTACTCTGGCTACATCAGGAGGAGCTCCTCCGGCATTAGCGCCATTGAGCGGTGTGAATGGCCCAAGAATTGTGTGTGAGGGATTTTGTAATAATGTATGGTCAGTTAATCCTCAACCGGGAGCTTGTGATCCTGAGTATATATGGACCTTGGATGGAGTAGACCTTGGTAGTAGAGATAATGAAATACAATTGGATGATGAATGGGGCCCAGGTACATTTTCTCTTTGTGTAACTGCTTATTTAGGGAATCCCCAAAGTGGAAGCATCTGCGATGAAGAAGGCCCTGTTTGTCAGCTAATCACAATTGTTCCAAAACATGAATTGCGTGGGCCTGATAAGTATCTATGTTCTCAGGATGTTCCCTATAATTGGCATGGAGTGAATGTATCTGGTGATGGTGAATACAAAGTAACTTTTGTCAGGGGAGACTGTTGTAAATTCGATTCAATTCGACAGTTTTTTATCCTTCCTCAGCCTAAAAAGCCAAGCATTTATCATATTGGCTGTGTGTCAAGTGATTTATACCATGATACAACAACCGGTAATCGATATGGTGGATGTTATAATCCTATTCAAGTTGACTTATACAGATCTACTCAGCCCTTCAAATGCGATTCAGCCTATGATTTATATACCATATTTCCAAGCTATCAGACAAAGTTTTGGGAATTTTGGAGATTGGGGAAGAAGTTTTTAACTTTCGAAATTATAGATTCTACTGACTATTGTGATAATAAAAATAAACTCAGTGTTCAGCATAAATTCAGATGGTATCCTAAGTCAGACAGCACACAAACTTTAGGCACAACAGATACTTTAGAAGTAAATCAAAAGAATGATTATTGTCTTGAAAGGACTTCGCAATATGTCTATGGCACAGAGCATAAAATCTGTATTTTTAGACAATGTGAAACTTTGAATGAAGATGATATTGTTTCTGTTTACGAGTCAGAAGTTTTGGAAAATAAGATCGATTTTATACCGAATCCTGCGCAAGATTTTATTTGGATAAAATATCCTTCGGGTTTCTCCATTACAAAAGTTGATATCCTTGATTTAAAAGGAAATATCCGCACTGAGATAAAAAATTGGAAAGAAAGAGAGGTCGCAGAACAAGGGATAAAAATCAATTTGCAAGATATTGTTTCCGGAGTTTATTTGATAAAATTGAATACAAATCAAGGAATAATTTACAAAAAACTCACAGTCCTAAAATAGTAAAAAATAAATTATATTTCTTTAATGGTTTGAATGATGAAATCATTCAAGTTTTGTATTGCGAGTTCTATTTTCCAATGAGCCTTGTTTCTGGGTTCAATATAATTGGATATGGCTCTAATACTAACAAATGGAACGTCCATCATTAAACAAGAATAAAAAACTGCTGCGCCTTCCATGCTTTCTATTTCTTCAGGGCGGGACCGATAAATCCTTTCAATGGTTTGTTTTGAGCCCGTGGCTCTCAAAACCGTCAACCCTTTTTTTTGAGGAAGTTGATTGAAAAAATTAGATTTTTTATTGATCAAAACACCATTGGTAAAGGGTTTTTGATTCCGGTCTATTAATTTTAAATCAAAAACAGAACTTGTAGTGCCGGCTTGTTCTTCAGCTCCAAAATCCTCAAGTATCTCTGTGTTGACTTCGCAAACCGATCCAAGCGGATTATCCATTGTATAACTTCCGCTTATGCCTGCGTGTATTACCAGATCAAGCTGTTTTATTTCTTGCCATCGAGCTAATGCAAATGCACAATGCAGAATCCCAACTCCAAAAATCATAGGAGATAAGCTGTGTTGCTTGTATTCAAATTGGAGTAATCCTTTTGGTTTCCCTTCTTTTGATAAGAAATCTAATGTAGCTTGTAGCTCATTTGGAGTTGCAGCAATCAGTCCGATATTCATGCAAGCTGATATTGAAAAATGACAAGATAAAATCCAAGATCTATTTTCTGTCCCATAAGTAAGTTACACCGGCGCCTGATGTAAAGCCAAGTTGAAACTGATAAGCACCGAAGGCTTCCAATTTTAACTTATGTTTTACTAAATAAGCAAGCCCAAATGAAAAAGAATTGGTTCTGGTTTGAAATCCTATTCGTGTATCCAAAATTGGGATAGGTGAATATTCCATAGCAACATGATAACTCATAGGTATACTGCTTTGTTTTTGGATTTCCAGTAAAATATAGCATTGTTTTAAGGCTCGGTAATTAACTCCTACGGCAAATAAAGATCCGACAGATATAAGTTGTTTGGATTGGATCGGTAAGGGATTTTTAGTAATAAATCCCACGGTAAATACAGAGGAAAACTTGTGTAAGGCTGAAACTGTAAAAAGAACACCGTTTTGATTTTTAGTTTCAGGAAGCGTTTTTAATAAATAAGCTGTTTGGATTCCCAGGCTGCTTTTGGAGTTCAAATTAAAGGCCCATTGGGCAGAAAATAAATTTTCTTTTAATTCTTTGGATCCATCTGTAGCCCAGAAAATGCCCAAGCCACTTTTTGAGTTCAGTTTGGTAGAAAAATCTACAGTACTCCCGTATAAGCCGGGTATTGAAAAATAATTGATCACATGCGCATTCACACTATTTTTTTCAATTCCCCCTAACTGGACAGGGTTTACAATACCATTCAACGGATTTGAATTACAACTTAATATTTGTGCAAGGGCTTTACTTTTGGTATCCGTCAAGGATAGTAGAATATTATGTTGTGTGAAGCTCTGAAATGAGCTTAAACAGAATAGTAAAAAAAATGGAATAGATTTCTTTAGAAGATTCATTTGGAAGCTCAATATAAGAGCTTTCTAAATATTTATCATTTTTATATTGAATTCAGTTTCTAATCTATTGATTTGCTATATCTTTACACATTCAAGTTTTTGTCAATGAAAGAGCAATTTATCCAAGAGATCAACAATTCATATTCGTTTGCAGGACATTCTATCAAATTGGGTGCAGGTATGTACAATAAGGAAGTTGTGCCGGAGTGTCAAGTGTCTCTTCCCCTTAAGATGATGAATAGGCATGGATTGATAGCTGGAGCAACGGGTACCGGAAAAACAAAATCACTGCAGATGCTCGCCGAGCAGTTAAGTTATACAGGTGTTGCTTCGCTGTTACTGGACATCAAAGGGGATCTTAGTGGAATTGCAAAAGCAGGGAACCTAAACGGAAAAATAGAAGAACGATCTAAGCAAATACAGATTCCTTGGGAAGCTCATGACAACTTCGTAGAAATTCTTAGCATTTCGACTCAGAATGGACTCAAATTGAGAGCAACCGTTACTGAATTTGGGCCTGTTTTATTTTCTAAAATACTGGGACTTAATGACACTCAAGAAGGAGTGGTGTCGCTTGTTTTTAAGTTTTGTGATGACAATGGATTATTGTTGTTGGATCTGGAAGATTTTAAGAAAGCATTGCAATTTGTGAGCAATGAAGGAAAAGAAGCAATAGAAAAGGAGTTCGGAACAATAAGTTCAGCCTCCGTGGGGACTATATTGCGTAAAGTCATCGAATTGGAGCAGCAAGGGGCTGCCCATTTTTTTGGTGAACGATCTTTTGAAGTGGAAGATTTGATCAGAAAAGACAGACAGGGTCGAGGTGTTATCTCAATATTGAGAGCCAATGATATTCAAGATAAACCAAAGTTCTTTTCAACATTCATGTTGCAAATGCTGGCAGAAATCTATAACAAATTTCCTGAGGCAGGAGATTTGGATCAGCCAAAGTTGGTTGTGTTTTTGGACGAAGCCCATTTGTTGTTTGAAGAAGCAACTCCGGCATTAGTTTCACAGTTGGAAACTATTATTAAGTTAATTCGATCAAAAGCCATCGGCTTAATTTTTATTACTCAAAATCCCGCAGATATTCCGGAGTCAGTTTTAGGGCAGCTTGGAATGAAGATCCAACATGCTCTGAGGGCATTTACAGCTAAAGATAGAAAAGCGATTAAAATGGCTTCTGAAAACTATCCTGTAACTCAATTTTATGATGTTCCGCAGTTGTTGACAGAATTGGGAATTGGGGAGGCTTTTGTTACCGCCTTAAATGAGAAGGGGATTCCTACAGCATTGGTCCATACAATGATGCGAGCTCCTGTTTCAAGAATGGATGTTCTGACTGATGAGGAGATCAATCAACTGGTCAAGAATAGCGAAATTGCAGAATACTACAATGAAGAAATTAATAGAGAGTCTGCTTCTGAAATTCTCACAAAAAAAATTGAAGAGGCTGAAGAAATGGAGCTTGAAGAGTCCGGCTCCAAAGAGGCTTCAGGCTCAAGAAGAAAGGAAAAAAGCACTATGGAAAAAATTATGGGAAGTACAGTAACCAAGCAAGTAGGCAGAACAGTAGCAAGAGAAATAACAAGGGGATTGCTTGGAATGTTGGGGATAAAAACCAGCACGCCGAGGAGAAGAAAAACAGGTTGGTTCTAAAAGAGATTTTATTTCTTTTGCTCTTACCATTTTAGCCTGGATTTCAAAACCACTTTCCGACAGAAGGCAAGCCTAAGATTTTTATTATGGAATAAAATTTCGATTAATTGGAAGATTGAGATTGCAACTCAGTCAAGGCTTTTTTCTTACTCATGAAAAAGGAAATATAAAGCATCGGTAATCCTAAAAAAAATAATCTCAATATCCATTGTATTGGATCAAGGACTTGCCCGGCAATGGTTTCGATTAGTGCAAAGATCTTAAGCACACTATATCTAGTGATAACAAGGTTTATGAATAATGCAATAAAAAAATGAAAGTTATTGGGTTGGCTCGAATAATATTCCTTGTAAGTTAAATAATTCAAATAATACTGTGCAGCCAATAAAAAAGCATACAAAAAAAGAGCTACAAAAACGAGGATGTAAATAGGCATAAAATAATTGTTAATTAAGGTGAAATATCCTTGAAAATATCATTCAAATTTTTACAAATATAAATGATTCAATTCAAAAATAGGAATAAATCTAAAAAAAAATCCCAAAGCCAATTGTTGACTCCGGGATTTTTTCTTTTTTTAGGTTGGCTTTAATCAGCTACTATGTCTATTTAATCAACTGAATATTCAGAATATTTTTTGCAATATCAAAACCGAGATCAGCTCCGGCGGCTATGCTGGTTCTGAACTGAGTCCCGGCCGAAATTTCTATATAGGAAGCTTCTGTTGCTAGTTCAGAAAAAGAATTGAAATGTCTTAATCTGTTCCGTAAAGTTGTTCTGCTATTTTGTGTATAGTCCATGAACTCATAACGATGGCCAAAAATAGAGCTTAGAATCTCTGAAGCAGCAAAGTAAACGGCAGCACTTTCAGAAACATAATCCGGCGATGGACTTGATGAAACCGGCGGCACATAAAATCTGCTAATATGAGATCTGATGTATGTAGATGGTCTCAACAAATTATGGTTGTACTTTAGCTTAAATGAGGCGACGTAAGCATCATGTTGTGCCCATGATAGCCTGCAAATAGCGGCCAAAGTTTTGGTATAATCCAATTTTTCTTGCTCGAGCAATTGCAACATTAACAATGAAGTGTGGCAAAAAGCAGAAGCATGAGGATCCATAGCTTTATTGTAATATTCTATTAACTCTTTGGTCTCTGAGCTAAGGTTGGATGTTTTGGCAAATACTTCATTAGCTTCTGCATAAATAACAGAAGTTGGATCCTGACTGTAGGATAGAGATTTGGTCAATGGTATTTCCTGATTTGCAGCTGCGTTCATCCTGACCTGTCCCCAATAGGGCAGCAGGGGTTTTGGGCTGTAATCCGGCGGAGTAGGAACCCACATTCCTGCTTTAGCTGGCATTGAATAGTCCTCCGGAAAGTTTTTCAAATAAGCATATTCCTGACCATCAGTAGTGGTGTACTTGTAGATTGCCCAGGCCAGTTTCCTTCCTAAATCGATGGAGTTATTCAATACCGTTTCATCAATATTTGAGCTGAATGTTTGTTGCCATTTAGCTTGGACTGCGTGTACTTTAGCCATGGACTCTTGCCCGGCAACTCCAAATATCATTTCTGTAATGGTGGCCAAAGCCTCGTTGCTAACAATGCCATAATGGTAGTTAAGACCACCTTCTCCGGCCGGTAGGCTGGTATTCAGTCCGTTAACTTGGTTTTGAAGGCTTCTAAACTGGGTTAAGGCAGGAGCGCTGCACTCATACATTGTGTAAGAGATAATGCTCATTGCACGAGCAGCCACAGGCTCCGAAAAGCCATTAATTTGAGGAACTAAACTCAATGTGGTTGAGTACCAGTCAGTTAGGAATTGACTGTTTACTTGATCCAAGGATTCGCTTACAATAGGTAGTGGAGTTTCTTTTTTGCAAGATGACTGGCTAAACACTACAATGAGTGCCAGAGATAGCAATGCTAAAAACGTTCTAAACGAGTTCATGGTTCTAAAGATTTAAAATTCAACAGGCAATATTGCCCATAATCAGCCACAAATATATTATAAAAAAATATAATATATAAGCTTTTGATAAAAAATTTTTCCTTTTGGCTTTTGTTTATTTGTTTTTCGACTCGTTTTGTTTGAATTTGATGAGCTTTTCCATTACTTCTCCAAGCTGTTCCACCGCAATTTTTTTGGTTAATATTTTCTTGTTTTCGTCAAGAATATATATCTGAGGAGTGCTTTTAACATCGTAAATCAGTTTAAAATTGGAACTCAGGCTTGGGTCGGAGGTATTTATCCATTGTCCCATTTTAAGCTCATCTACAGATTCCCAGCAGCTAGGCTCGTCTTTACTTACTTTATTGCAAAGTGCGACGATTTCTACTCCTTTAGACTTGTACTGCTCATAAAAAGTAACTAGTCCAGGCATTGATTGTTTGCAATGGGGGCAATCCGGAGCCCAAATTAATAACAAAGTATAGGGCGATTTTATTTCGTGAAGAGTGATCGGACTTCCGTCTCTTCTAAATACTCGGATGTTGGGAGCAATTTTGTCTATCAATAAGGGTTTGAGGGCTTTGGCGTCTTTTACAATTTTTGCTAGAGTTTCCTTATCAATCCAAGGAGCTTTGCCTGATTCATAGTAGTTCTCTGCGAGATGGACGTAGACTCCATCCATCCCTACGTATTTACTGTTGCCGTATTGGTTAAGACTGTTGGATAGGATGTATTTGTAATTTTCTGATCCCGGTGTGCATTTGGCTAAAAGGTAATCCAGTGCAGCATTGATGGAATCAGGGATTTGAGCTGTCAACTTGCTCACATATCTATCAATTTTTCCATGAAATAGGGGAAGTCTTACAGCTCTGTTGTCTGCAAAATCAACGTCATCAAAATAGTGGGATTTGTAATATAAAAAGATTTTTTCATCTTTTTCTTCTTTAGTTGATCCTTCCATTTCGGGAATGTTCACGTCCAATGACCATCTGATAAGAGTGCTCAAAATACTTTTAGGTTGCGATTTTAGTATTTGAGATTGCTTATCGGAAACCTGTTTATCAAGCTCATTTAGCTTGCCTTTGATTATGGCTGTAGCCGGTTCGTCATGCACATCTTTAGCGATTTTTTGAATGGAATCTGCTTCTATACGGAGCTTGGTGATGTAGTCCACATATTCCATAAAATCAGAATTGAGCTTGGAGTTCTTAAACTTTAGATTGGCATTAATATCCTTTTTGTCGGTATGGATACTAAATTCTTGATCTTTGTAATCTACCATAAACTGGAAATAGTCATTGTCAGGTTTTGTGACCACAAGGTATATTCCGGGCTCTAATGGTTCTTTGTCTTTGGATTGAAAAATGAATTCATCCTTAACTCTAAAAGTAGTATCTTTAATATATTGTTTGTCACCAAACTGGTATCCCAATAACAAGGTATCATTGGTATATCCGTCAATCTTTACTTTGATTTTGTAGGATTGACCTGTTCCAAGGAACGCTTTTAATAATAAGCTGATGCAAAGAATAAATTTGTTCATGGTTTGATGACTTTGAAAAAGATCGCTGACGGTTGAATTGCTTTTAAGTAATCAGTTCGCAAACTGTGTACCATTTTTTGTGTGAGGAGGCTGGAATGCGTCCTGAAAGGACGGTGCGAAGCACGGAACCATGCAAGACTCCGACACTGCCTTTGGCAGTGGCACACCCAAATTGAGCTATTTCAACTGTCCGAATTTGATCAATCTCGTGATTTAATATGCAGCTATAACACAAAAGCTGTCTAAAATGACAATTAAATATAGATTTTAACAATATTTTAAAGCTTAGGCCGACTTTTGAGCAGCCAGAAGATAGAGGACGGCCATTCTGACGGCAACTCCGTTTTCTACCTGTTCGAGGATAACGGAATGTTTGGAATCTGCTGCCGATGTGCTCAATTCTACTCCGCGGTTGATAGGGCCGGGGTGCATCAAAACGATTTCATGCTCCAGTTGGTCTAATGTGGATTTATCAATTCCGAAATAGAGATTGTACTCTCTGCCGGACGGAAAGTATTGCAATTCTTGACGTTCGGTCTGTATTCTGAGGACATTGGCTACATCGCACCATTCTAAAGTTTCTTTTAGCTTGTAAGAAACGTCAACCCCTAAGGTGGAGACATGCTTGGGTAGCAGAGTAGGAGGTCCGCAAACTCTCACTTTGGCGCCCATTTTATTGAGCAATAAAATGTTGGAAAGTGCAACTCTGGAATGTAAAATATCGCCAATAATTGCGACTTTTATCCCTTTCAGTTTTTTGCATTTTTCTTGGATGGTAAAAGCATCCAAAAGGGCTTGAGTGGGATGCTCATGGGTGCCGTCTCCGGCATTGACAATTTGAGCTTGAGTTCTTTCTTTGAGAAATTGCGCTGCTCCGACGGAGGGATGGCGTAGTACGATCAGGTCCACTTTCATCGCCAAAATATTTTGGACTGTATCCAGTAATGTTTCGCCTTTGGATACTGACGAACCGGAAGCAGAAAAATTGATAATGTCTGCGGACAATCTTTTTTCGGCAAGCTCAAAAGACAATTTTGTTCGTGTTGAATTTTCGAAGAACAAATTGCCTATGGTGAAATCACGAAGCGACGGGACTTTTTTTATGGGACGCGAAAGAACTTCTTTAAAATGATTGGCGGTTTCCAAAATCAAATGGATATCTTCTTCCAAGAGATCTTTTATTCCGATGAGATGCCGAGTACTGAGTTTTGCTTCTTTCATGATTTGGGATTTTCTGCATCATAAAAAAGGACTCTGTCATGGCCTCCTTCTTCCTTCCATTCTACAAGGACGTAAGCTTTGTCCAGGGCATCTACTTTGAGTCCGGAATAATTGGCCTGTATAGGTAAATGCCGATTGAACCTTCTGTCTATCAATACCAATAATTCAACCGATGCAGGGCGTCCAAAATTTTGCAAAGCTTGCAAGGCGGCTTGTATAGTGCGTCCGGTATAAAGCACATCATCGACTAAAATAACTTTCTTATTTTCGATGAGAAATTCAATATCCGTTTCTGATGCTTGGGGTATTTTGCCTCCTGTTCTATAGTCGTCCCTAAAAAAAGTGATGTCTAGCTTGCCTTGAACAATTTTTAGATGAGGATAAAGTGAGGCCATTCTCTTGAGAATTCTATCGGTGAGCCAAACTCCTTTATGCTGAATTCCGATTATGCAAGAATTCTTAAAATCTCCATGATGCTCTACCAATTGATGACAAAGGCGTGTAACTGTTCTGTTCAATCCGTCTTGATCAAGAATAATTTTAGCCTTTTTTTTCATTTGGAATTCGCTGCAAATGTAGAACATTTTTGTGAAAAGTTGTGAATTAAAGGCAACACAGTTCTGAATCTCATTTAAAGTCCAATGCATAAAATTGCAATTTTGTTTGAGGAACTAAATACTCTTGTTTTTAGCCGATATTCAATAACGTTCAAAATGGGCTCAATACTAATGGTATCCCACAATGTTCAAATTCAATGAAATCCCTCATTGTACAGGAACAATTTAATGCTTATCTTCGCAAAAGAATAGTCACCATTAATCCTCATTGGATTCAGATAACGGATTCAAAATGAAAAAGGGAGACTATGAGTTGAAATGATATTTCTTTTACAGGACAAAAAAAATTATAAACTAATGAAAAACAAATTACTTGCACTGTTAATCACTTTGATTTCTATTTCTGCTCAGGCTCAAATTGTTATCAATGAAATTATGTATAATCCACCGGAATCAGGTACAGATTATTTGGAGTATATTGAATTTTACAATACTACAAACAGTCAAATAAGTCTTAAGGATTATAAGATAAAAGAGGCTGTGGGTTATACTTTTCCCGATACCTTTATTAGGGCCAATGCATTCTATGTGATCTGTGGAAATCAGGTAAAGTTTGATTCAATATTCGGGTTCAAAGCGGCACAATGGGCCTCCGGAGCATTGTCCAATGCCGGAGAATTGATCACTTTGTTGGATGCCGGAGGGAACGTGGTAGATTCTGTGAGATATTCCAATTCTAATCTTTGGCCGGTAAAGTCTAATGGGCAAGGTTCTTCGTTAGAGCTTTGCACTCCGGGAATTGATAATGGTGTGCCGGAAGTTTGGAAAGCATCCAATGCAGCCACCATTCATGTAATTGATGGTAAAGCCTTGTTTGGTTCTCCTAACAAAGCCAATGCTATAGCTTGTGCAGATCATGCAGTTTTGGTTTCCAGTTTTATGTTTACTCCTTCTAATCTCGAAATTTTTGAAGGGGAGTATGTGGAGTGGAGGAATACCGGAGGAACACATAATGTGAATGGTAATTTGGCAACCTTTCCGGGCAATCCCGAAGGGTTCGGAAATGGTCCTGCATCTTCCAGCTCTTGGACTTATATTAAGAGATTTGACAAAACCGGAGTGTATCAATATCAATGCGATCCACATGCAACCCAAATGCGAGGAACAATTACAGTAAAACCTAAATCAAGTTCATATCCCATTTATCCTGTGGGTGTGGTGAGTTCTATTAACGCTTCCGGTGATGCGGACTCCATAGATGTAGTTTGTCAGTTGGATGGAACAGTATATGGTGTTAATCTAAGACCTCAGGGCTTGCAATTTACATTGATCGATGAATTCAATGATGGTATTGCGGTATTTTCGCCTAACAAGAATTTTGGATATACTGTAAAAGAGGGAGATAAGATTTCAGTGCGAGGAATTATAGCTCAATTCAATGGATTGATTCAAATCACACCACTCAATTCTCCTGACACCATTATCTATGTTTCATCCGGAAATTCGTTGGTGAGTCCTACAGAAGTAAGCTCCTTAAATGAAATCACAGAATCCCAATTGATTACTATAAAAAATGTAAGAATTGAAAACCCGTTGACTTGGAGTAACAACCCAACCGGATTTACAACCAAGGTTACCGATGGCGTAAACAGTTACGATATCAGAATTGACAATGATGTAGAATTGGTAAGTCTTAAGGCTCCTACAGGAACATTTGATATCACCGGTATTGGTTCACAATTTGACGCTAGCAGTCCTTATTTTGATGGATATCAATTGATGCCAAGGTATGCGGCAGACATTAACCCTTACATCACTGAAGGAAATGTTTATTCAAAACAAACTATTGCCAAGGTAAGCACCGAAAATGCAAATGGTGTAGCCGACTCTTTAGGTTTAAAATATGAGCTTCAGGGGATAGTTTATGGTATTGATTTTAATGGTACAGCAGGATTGCAGTTTACTATGGGAGATGCTACAGGAGGAATTGGAGTGTTTAGTGTAGGAAAAGATTTTGGGTATACAGTGAAGGAAGGAGATGAAATTGTATTGAGAGGAAAAGTAGATCAGTTTAGAGGGTTGACACAAATTGCAGCGGATACCCTTTGGAAACTTTCATCCGGCAACCCATTAAAGCAAGCTAAATTTGTAACGGAATTATCTGAAGCAACGGAGTCAGAATTGGTCAGATTAAATTCAGCGGTAATTTTAGATCCTGCTGATTGGATTGGAAACGGCAATAGTTTCAATGTAAAAATATCTGTGGGAGGCTCACAATTTATCATGAGAATAGATGACAATTGTGATTTATCCAATACTGTAGCCAGAGGTGTATCGGCCAATATTACCGGAATTGGATCTCAGTTTGATGACAGCAATCCATTTACAGAAGGGTATCAAATATTTCCAAGATATAAATCTGATATTGAGTGGTACACTGCTGTAGATCGATTCTTGGATTTAGCTGCATTTGTAAATTCTACATTAATTCATGACCAAATTCAAGTTAAATCAGATTATGCGCCATTTACAACTTATGCTTTATGGACAGCTGATGGCAGAATGGTGAAACAAGGTAAAATAAGCACACAAATTTCAGTCTCAGAATTGGCAGAAGGATTGTATGTATTGGAATTTAAATCTGAGAATAAGAGAGGAATTTGCAAGTTGGTAAAGCAATAAAATTAATTGTGACCAAGTTTTAACTATGGTGTAAATTATTTTCTGGTTAAAACTATATATTATTATGAAAATTGGATTGGCTCTATCAGGAGGAGGGGCTAGGGGCGTATTTCACATTGGAGTATTGCAGGCTCTAAAGGAGCACAATGTAAAAATTGATCTTGTTGCAGGAACTAGTGCAGGAGCCATAGTGGGTGCAATGTTTTGTGCTGGTAAAGAGCCAAAGGAAATGTTGGAAATGGCCATTAGAACAAATTGGTATCACTTCTTAAAACCCAAGCTTCCGATTCATGGGATTGCCGGTTTGGGTTATCTAAAGGAGTTGGTAAGGTCTCAAATTCCTCATAATTGTTTTGAGAAACTCGATATCCCTTTGATCGTTACAACTACCAATATGAACAAAGGAGTTTTGGATCTTTATTCGTCGGGAGAGTTGAGCAGACCAGTGGCGGCCTCCTGTGCGGTGCCAATTATTTTTAGGCCTGTCTATATCAATTCTGTAATGCATCTTGATGGCGGGATATTAATGAATCTGCCTGCATCTCCTATCAGGCAGTCTTGTGATTATTTGATTGGTGTGAGTTTGATGCCTTTGACTTATCAAGATTCTCATGAGCTTTCAGGATATATCAATTTGATGAGCAGATGTCTTGAACTTTCTGTAAATGCTAATTCGGCAATGCAAAAAGCTCAATGTGATTTATTGATAGAGTCAGATCATATTGCCAATTTTAGTCGATATGACCTGCGGGAAGCCAAAGAATTGTATGAATTGGGCTACAGCGTTGCAACGAAATCTTTGGATCAAATTCCTTCTATGAACGATTCTGTTCGGGCCGCTCCCGTGAGTTGAAAATTTCAATACAGCATTTATAAAATGAGGTTCATGCCCAAAAAAATCATTATTTTTGTAAAAGACTCACAGAATCGTATAGGACTAAGAGTTTGAATTTAAGTTTGCTCAATGAAGTAGCAGTAGGTAAAGTTTCCTTTTCAAGCCTCTTTGGAGAATTAAAGAGGGGATTTTTTTTGAATAATTAATATTTCAAACCAAAATCATGTTACTTATCTTGTAGGATGCAGTCATTAATTTATTGAATTCCAATATCATGTCCGGAAAAATTCTCCTTGTTCTCCTTGCTTTTGTCCTTTGGTTACTGCTTGGATGGTGGTGGTTAGGTAATTCCAAATGTTTAGGATGTGAGCAGACAAAGTTGGCGAATACTGCCCATGTTGCTCCAATATTGAGCGGTCCGAATCTGACGATCAAGGATAGCAACTGGACTGTAGAAGCAATGGGCAACTATAGATTTAAAAAGTCAGAGTTCAAACCGGTTATAATAGGAGGTGTAAAAACCGCAATGGATAGTTTGGCAGCGTATATTTCCAAGTCGGACTCAGCAAAAATGATTGTGATAAAAGGATTCTATAGTGATAGAGAACAAAACAATTCAAACTTTGCTAATTTAGGTATAGCTAGAGCGGAAGAGGTCAAGCAACAGATGATTATAATGGGTATGGATAGGAATACTATTTTTACCGAAAGTGTTTTGGATTCAGCTATCCTTTTGCAACATCCTGACAGTATTTGGGGAGGCATAGAATTTAGTCTTAGCACAATTCGAAAGGGAATGGAGCTGTCCGAAGAGTTGTTGCTTCAGCCTAGAAATGTATATTTTGAAACCGGAAAGAATAGATTGATGATTACCCCTGAGTTAGAAAATTATTTTGAGCAAGCAAAACAATATCTGTCAAAAAATAAGGATAAAAAGTTGAGCTTTACAGGGCATACGGATAATGTCGGAAAACCTGAAGACAATCTAAAACTTTCTCAGTCTAGAGCTGAGTTTGTTGCAAATGAAATTGTAAAACTCGGTGTGCTTAAAAGTCAAACATTAGTAGAAGGTAAAGGAGATCAAACACCCATTGAGGATAATAATACTGAAGATAGCAGATCAAAAAACAGAAGAGTAGAAATTAGAATTCAATAAACCATCAATACGATTATTATGAAGTATTTATTTTTAATGTCAATGGATTGGAGTTGTTTACTTCCTTATCTGTTATGGATGTTAGGGTCGTTTTTCTTGGGCTGGCTTCTTAATACGTTTTTATCTACTCCCTATAAGAGGAGAATGAATGAACTTCAAGGGCAATTGGACGAAAATGAAATTGAATTGAAGAAGTCTTATCGAAATTGTGATGAATTGAAGGTGTCTTTGCGATCCAGTGTAGACGATAAGAATTTTCATTATGAACAATATCAGTCGGCAAATTCAAGGATAAAAACTTTGCTAATAGAGTCTGATGCGATGAAATTGAAACTGGAGGAATTGCAACAATTAAAGCTGCAATTAGAGCAGGCAGAGGCAAATGCATATCAGTACAAAGCTGATTTTGAGTCTGGGGTTAAATTGCTCAAGGAGTACGAATCCAATCAGAAAAAACTGGATCAAGACTTAGGCAATTCAAAGAATACGATTACAGTGCTGCAATCTGATATAAATCAGTGGAAGATAAAAGCAGAAACGGCAGAGAAAAATCATAAAACTGAGATTGATCGATCTATCAATTTGGAAAAACAATTGGCACAAAGTCAAGATCAAAAGCTTGGTGTCGATAAACAGAACCAAACTTTAAAGAACGAATTAGAGCAAAGCAAAGCAGAGCTTAATGGATGGAAGTCCAAGGCCGAAGAAGAGCAATCAATCAGTTCCCAAATCGGAGTACAGTTGAAAGAGTTAAATCTGCAGCTGGAGACTTCTAAGCAAATTTATTCTCAGAGTAATCATGATTTACTCACAGCAAAGAAAGACTTGGAAGAAATAAGGTCGGAGCAGCTGCAATTAAAGTCGCAATGGGATCAGACAAAGCAAGAGCTTAAAATAGCTCAGCAAGATCTTGCAAATAAGAATCAATCTGAAATTAGGTTGACCGAGGAAAGGGATAATTTGAGCAAACAGCTTGCAGACACAAATATGAATTTGCAACATTCTCGTGATGATTTGCATAAGAGTGTACAAGCTATAGAAAAGATAAGCTCAGAGAATAGTCAACTGAATCAACAATTACAGACTTTGCGTCAACAGAACATGGAGGTTCAATCCAATTTTGCAACAGTGCAAAAGCTATCAGATGAACACAAAGAGAAGCTTCAACAATCATTACAACAAATTGACAATACACAGAAGGAATTGGGGGAATTGAGAGAAGAGCTGTTACAGGTAAAGAGGTCACAAGCAGAAGCCTTGTCAGAAGCAAATTTACACAAACAAAAGTTCGAGTCTAAAGATAAGGAATGGATAGAACTCAATGAGATACACAAGATAAAATTGACAGAATTGAATACTATTCAAGATCAGTTTTTATCATTGCAGAAAACACCACCTAAGGTTATTGAGAAGTTAGTCGAAGTTCCGGTAGAGAAAATCGTAGAGAAACGGGTCGAAGTTCCTGTGGAGAAAATCGTAGAAAAAGTGGTGGAGAAAAAAATTGAGATTCCGGTAGAAAAAATCGTAGAAAAGCGAGTTGAAGTTCCGGTAGAGAAAATTGTGGAGAAACGAGTTGAAATTCCTGTGGAGAAAATTGTGGAGAAACAAGTTGAAATTCCTGTGGAGAAAATCGTGGAGAAGAGAGTGGAAATTCCTGTAGAGAAAATAGTAGAAAAGATTGTGGAGAAGCGGGTTGAAGTTCCTGTGGAGAAAATTGTGGAGAAACGAGTTGAAATTCCTGTGGAGAAAATCGTGGAGAAGAGAGTTGAAATTCCTGTAGAGAAAATAGTAGAAAAGATTGTTGAAAAGCGAGTAGAAGTTCCGGTGGAGAAAATCGTTGAGAAAATTGTGGAAAAGAGAGTAGAAGTTCCGGTGGAGAAAATCGTTGAGAAAATTGTTGAAAAGAGAGTAGAAGTTGCTGTCTCAAAAACTTTAAATGCAAGAACTAAAAAAGCTGCAGAAGATGCAAAGAAAAAGCAAAATAAAGCTAAAACTGGAATTATAAAAGATGTTAAAGCTAAGCCAAAAGCGACTTTAACAAAAGAAGATCAAGCATTGGAAAGAGTTAAGGCAAAGGCCGCTAAATTTGATTATAGCAGGATAGGTTTGGCCAGTTATAAGGATCGAGATAATTTGCAACTGGTTGTTGGAATAGGACCGTTTATAGAAAAGAAATTGCATGCGTTAAATATTTACACATTTGAGCAGATTTCCAAATTTTCTAAGGCCGATATTGAACAAGTGACTGATGCAATAGAGTTTTTCCCGGGCCGTATAGAGCGTGATCACTGGAAAAACCAATGTAGAGATTTCCAAAAAGATAAATTAAAAGGCAAGCTGAATCAGGAGTGGGAGAAACGGCCTGACTGGAAAAAGAAAAAGTAGAAGAGGCTTACCTAACAATTGCAAATTTGGTATTATAAATCGTTGTACCGTCATTGATTTGTACAATGTACAATCCTGAGGTCAATTCTTGTGTATTTACTGTTACATGATTGGTTTTGATTTTTATTAAACGAATTTGTTCCATTTTTTCGTTGTAAATTGAAATGAGTTTTTCCTTAGAATCATCGAATTTCATTTCAAAATGATCATCAGTTGGATTTGGAAACAATATGACCTTGATAACATTGATCGGTTCCTCATTGGAGCTAATTTCTGAGCAAAAATCAAGTAGGCCCTGATATTTTGGATAATTAGCAGGATCATTTTCAAAAACATTTTCCATGTGCCCATAAGAGCCAAAGGGTGAAAGATACTCATCGGCAAGAACGAAAGCCATGTGCTGCATTGATGGATCAAGCCTGTATAATTTTCTCCACCATTCTTTGGTAATATTATAGCAAGAGCTGTCTGTATAAAATGCTTTGACAGTGTTTAAATATTTTGGAGGGTTATTAAAATCATATTCTAAAGGCAGATGAAATCCTCCTTCATAGCTTATCAGAGGTTTCTCTTCTTTGTCCAGTAAGTTTTTATTTTTTTGAATAAAGTTGAACGATTCTGTCATCGCATTTCTTGCAATTTGTGCAATTTCAGCTACTGTAACTTGATCATTGAGAGATGAAAGTAAATCTCCTCTTGTTGCATAATCAGTTATGCTCCCGGCATCAAACTCTCCTGCGGCATTAATAAATCTCATTCCAAGAATGGATTGGTTTAAAACTTCTTCATTGGCCTGTTGACCAGCCAACACTCGCACCAAATTCTGTTTTCTGTATCGGCTGAAATTTTGAAAATGCTTGTTGGCGTGAAAAGCGTATCTGAATTGATGATCGGTACCGCTCAAGGAGCTTGGTATGCTGTCTTTTACAAAGTTATATTGTTTTGAAAAAGACCAAGCACTATTCCATACTTCATTCCCATATTCTAAGAATAATTTTAAGTTGGAATCCAAATCTCTATTGATCATTTGAGCCAATTGTGTGCTGTAGTGGTCGTCAATTTGAAATGGTAAATTCAGCCACATATTGGATTTGGTCAAATTGCATAATTTGATCATGTATTCATAAGCAACACTTTTGTTGTCATATTCCCACCAATCATTTATATTGAACTGAGTATAATAAGTTGCAGATCTTCTATTGTTCCAGGTCACATCTTCTGACCAATAAGCTCCTGCCCAATTCATAAAACGTATGGTGCTAAACGGTTTTATTTTATTCAAAAAATGGGGATTGAAAGGATACTCGGCGTCAGATTCTTTGACCCCGGGAAGCAAAACTCTTATGTTTCGCACGGGATCTGTTGCTTCAGATCTTGTTATCATAATCCAGAAATCTCCACCAGGATAAAGCACAGGATTGGTTGACTTGATTTGTTCTAATGTAAAAATGACTTCTCCATTTTGCTTTCTTTCGATTTCTATTATATCATTTCCTATTGGTATAACATCGCCTTGGCCGTCATATTTCAAAGTGTATTTTCCGTGAGGTAAAATTGCTCCGTTATCAACTGCAAGAGCAGAAAGCACCAACTGCGGTTTCCCATTTACTAGCTGGGGGATCTGTATAGGATAGCCATTCGTATCTAAGGATAGTTTTGATCGTAAATTAGAAGGAGCTTGCCCTAGCACCCAACCACTGTCTACAGTAACCCAAGGAGAGCCTTGCATCATCAGATTTGAAAATGGGACTTCTCTATTCCAGTAGCAGTTAAAATAAAAATTGATCCCAACATTTGCACAACTGTGATTTTGGGCTTGGATAAATGAGCTAAAAAAGTTAAAAATGAAATAAAATAGAAATAGTTTTTTCATTGGTAATGGGTTAATCGTTTGAATAAAATAGGACGCAAAATATAGAATATTCTGCAATTGAAGCAAGCTTGAGCTAATATATTTGACCTTAGCTGAGCTTCTTGTTGGGTAATTTCAATATAGCTTTGGTGCCCAATACCTGATTCTGATCATATAAGTCTATAAATTCTACATGATATAAGTCTTGATTGTCTTGATTTAAATTTTTAATCCTATGAAGGGTGAAATCAAGTCCTAGAGACTTCTTTTTATGAGTGTGTTTTGTAGCAAAAGACTTAGCCGCCACTCTTCCTATTCCATTGTCTTCAATCTCAATTACAAGAAGGTTGTTGTTATCTAAAAACAAATTAACGGTGATCAAGCCTCTGCCCTGAACCTTGTTTTTTAAACCATGAAGAATGCTGTTTTCAACAAACGGCTGCAAAAGCAAAGGAGGGATCAACATTCTGTTTTTCTCTATCTGGTCCGTACATTGAATTGAGTAATCCCATTTTTGATTACTCCTAATTTGTTCAAGGTTGAGATACCAGTTCAGTACTTTTAATTCTTCATGAATTGTTACAAATTCTTCTTGTGAGTTTTCCAGAACCGATCGAATCAAGCCAGAAAATTTCTGTAAAAATTTGCTTGCATCTTCCTCTCTTCTTTCAATAATGAAGGCCTCAATGGTATTAAGACAATTGAAAATGAAATGAGGATTCATTTGAGATCTTAGTACTTTTATTTCTGACTCTGTTTTTAATTTTTGAACTTCCAATTGTTTTTCTTTAACAGCAAATTGTTTTTGAGCATTAAGTAATAGAAAATAAAAAATTATTCCAAATAAGGCGATTGCAGTAAAGCCTTTAAACCACCAAGTCATCCAAAATGGCGCGGGAATTTTAAATTTGATTTGTGTAAGATTAGAATTTGGAATCAAATCTTCTACCTGTCTAAGTTTGAAAGTATATTCTCCCGGATATAGATTAGTATATTGTATAGAATTCAAGCTGTGCTGAGGTTGCCAACTCTTGTCAAGGCCTTCCAGAAATGTTTGATATTCAATTTTATTGTTTTGAATTTGCTGAGTTGAAAAATAGCGAATGCTAATGGACTTATCGGTCCAGGGTATTTCAAAGATTGAATCCTTTGAGTCGATGTTGTATCCTATTGATCTATTAGGTGTCGTAATAGAATGGATAACTAATGGTGAATTTTTATGTTCGTTTTTTAATTTAGTTGGGTCAAGAATGTAATAACCATTATTTTGGGTAATCAATAAATTGCCATTTTGAATTGTTTGAATACAATCTGCATAGAAATTGTAATGATTGATTGTTTTATTATGGGGATTGTATCTTAAAATACTGCTTTTTAATGACATCCAAATATGACCTAAGGAGTCTGATGTTATCATGTTATAATTATACCTGGATAGTGCAAAATTCTGATTTAGGATTTTGATCAATTTAGAATCTTTTATTATATACAGCCCATCATCTGCCAATGCATAAATTTTTTGTTTGCCTACTTGGCATAGTTCAAATATTCCTTTTTCGTTATAACTCAATAAGGGTTGAATGTAATTTTGATTTACAATTCTCTCAATTCCAATTTCCGTAGCAACATAAACGGTATCATTTAGAAATAAGATATCTCTATTTTGCTCAGAAGATGATCCATTCTCACAGTTTCGAAATTCAAGCATTTTTTTGGTATCGTCACAATATTGAAATGCCAATCGATCACTACAGGCCCATATACAAGGGTATTTTTCAAGATCAAAATGAGTAACTTCCGGAAAAAAGGTTGATGTCTTCTTTTCTATGTTTATGGATTCAACTTTTGACTTTCCTATTTTTAAAAAACCATCGTAAGTATTCACCCAATAGCTGTTATCCTTGGCTTGTTTTGCGCTGGTGAAATAATTGAATTCAATTTTATAAATTCTGGTCTGATCGTTATAATTATAGAACCTAATGGGTTTGTGTAAAGCTAAATCATATTCAATTGCTCCAAAATACTGAGCCGTCAATAATACTTTATTGTTGTAATCCGGATAAGGAAAAACATTGGTTGGGATAATAATTTTATTATTGTCTATGGATATGCCTTTTATTGAATAATAATTGATGAATTGCTCTTCAAGAGGAATGATGTTGAGTCCATGTTGTCCAAGTACAAGATACCTTGTTCCTGCATGGGCGGCGGTGATATAATAATCGGTTATAGCTTTTTCTCCATCGATATGCCCACAGAAAGATTTACTTTTAATATTGAATAAGTAAATTCCATTTTCTTCAGTAAAACACCAGGCTATACTGTCTCCGGTAAGTAAAGGGCATTTTTGTATTTCCAAGAAAACTTCATTGGAAAAATTTCTTGTACTTGTATAATATTTTGACAATTTTGATGTTGATAAATCGTATATTTGTACACCATCTCTCCATGTTCCTATGAGCAATTTGTCTTTATCAATTTCGAATAGGCTGTTACCACAAATATTAGGAATTTTGTAAATTGTTTTTGTATTACAATCGTAAACAGTTGTGTTTGTGGTGTAGTTTTTGGGGTCAGAAGCAATAATTTTATTTTGACTATTTAGGAGAAGTGATTCACAATTGATACCTATTGAGTCCGAAATGAGTGTCCACTTTTTGAGTTTAATATTATAAGCACTAAAAATGGTTTCTTCGGTCAAGTAGATGCATTTCTCTTGAGGATGAAAAAGTATGATTCGTTTATTAGGCTTCCAATTGTTGAATGGGGCAGGTATGCTATAAAATTGATTTGAAGTTTTGTCATAGTGGAAAATTCCATATTTACCGGCGCAATACACCTCTCCTAAATTGTCAACCAATATTTTGAAATAGGGTCCGCTGACCAAATCCTTATTATTGAATGAGTTGAATTCTTCTATAAAATTATTTGCGACTCTATAGATGCAATTTTGTCCGGCTACCCAAAGAGCTCCAGTGCTATCTTCGCAGATGGAATTGATTTTTCCCGGATTAAATTGGGAAGAAATAGGAATGAATTGTCCATATAAGGCATTTATAGATTGTCCATTTAGCCATTCAGGGGCGTAAAGAATTAGGATGAAAATATATGGAAAAAGTTTAATATGCCAAAATTTTAGCTAAATTATCAATAAGCTCAATTTTAAATAGATCCATTTTGAGAATGGCGAGAATAAGTTTGTGATTGGGCTATTTTATCTTATTCCTGCTCTTTCTAGAAATTCCTCTTTTCGTCTTCGCGCCACTTCTATTTCAGTACCATCTTTAAGAACGGCCGTCCCTCCATCGCCTTTGATGTATCTCTCAATGAAATTAATATTAACAATATTGGATTTATGCAGCCTAAAAAATTGGGGATAATGTTCAAGATAATGCTCTATATCGCTCAAATTTTTAGAAGCGGTGATTTTCTTTTTATCCAAAAGGAAAAGAGTGCTGTAACTGCCGGAGGCCTCAATTCTAATAATATCGTTGATTGGAATGAGCAAAATTCCGTCGGAGGTGGAAATTTTGAGTTTTTCACTCATGCTTAAACTTCCTTTCAGTAATTTGCTGATCGTTTCAATGTCAAGTTCTGCGCTCTCTTTTTTTAAACTCCTTCTTTTTTCTATAAGCCTCTCAATACATTCTTTTAATTCGTCTTCGTCTATAGGTTTTACAAGAAAATCAAAGGCAGATTTTCGAATCGCAGCTATGGCATATTCTTTATGAGCGGTTGCAAATACTACATCTGCCTCAGCGTATTCCAGTTTTTCCAAAAACTCAATGCCGGTCAAATGAGGCATATCAACATCGACAAACAGTAAATCCGGTCTAAGTTCCGGAATTTGCTGTAAAGCCTCCAATGGATTGTCAGAACTCCCTACAATTTCAATATCTTCTGGGAAATTCCTAGTAAGTTTATGCTTTATTAATGAAATAGCGCTTACCTCATCATCCAAAATGTACACTCTAAACATGCTACAAATATAGTAAAATATCCATTTCCTACCGCAAACAAAGCCAAAATCTCCAATCCTAAAACTGGGGATTTGATCGTATGGTCTTGTCTTACATTTACATTGAAATTACAATTTGCTAGATTTCTAATCTGACCAAGGAAAATACTGTAGATCCGGTTTGAAGTAGAAATCATTAAAGTTTTGAAAATCAAATATTATGAAAAGTGCATTTTTAATATCCATTTTTGCTCTGTTTTTTTGTAGCTTTTTAGGAGCTCAACAGTGCGTCATTTCCACCTCGCAAATAGCCTATAACTATCATACCGGTAGTGCAGCCAATTTTGTATTCCAATCCTCTATTGGTGGTTTTATTGCCGAAGGGGATTGCAATTCATTAGACTACAGCTCCATTCTAACGATCCATTCAAGCACTACAGGTTTTGAAAAACTGAAAGAGCTTGTTCACTTGGATGTTTATCCCAATCCCGTGAGTGATAAGTTTGTAGCCTCTTGGAAACCTTTATCATTTCGCATACAGTATACCCTTGTTGATATTGATGGGCAAGTAGTCCGACAAGGTTCTATTGAGCCTTATGTTTCTAAGCAAGAATTTTCTGTGGATGACCTGACAGGCGGAGTCTATTTTTTAAGACTCTTTGGCCAGAAGAATTTCTCTATTTCAAAAAGTATAACAAAAATTAATTAATAAACTGAAATAAAATATTGATCATGAAAAAAATACTTTTCTTCTTTGCGCTCCTTCTTTTAATAATAGATGCCACGGCGCAAAACGGCTTTACCTATCAATCTTTGGTGCGTAACGCAAATGGAACTCCTGCAGTTTCTACCAATCTATTGATGCAGTTCAAAATTGTAAAAGGCTCTGCATCCGGCCCGATTGTATATCAAGAAAAACAGGCTATAACTACCGATCAATTCGGTTGGTTTAATGTCCTGATAGGCTCAGGTAGCGTAGTTCTTGGTGACATTAACAGTATTCAATGGCATGTTGAACCAATGTTCTTAGTTGCTGAGTGCAATGACGGGACAGAGTATCGTGAAATTGCAACAAGTCGAATCAATTTTGCTCCTTTTGTAGGCGCAAAAGGAGAT
>DEQQ01000100.1 GCA_002360455.1 Saprospiraceae bacterium UBA3362 | reverse complement strand
TTAGGAGCAGCTTTCTTAGCAGTTTTTTTAGCAGTAGTTTTCTTTGCTGTTGAACTTGCTTTTGCCATGTGAATTTTTTTTAGTTAAAAATTAAATAATAAAATAATTTTAAAAAATCTCATTTGATTTTCTCATCAAAGGTAATACAAATTTCATATATGCAAATATTTTTTAATATTTTTTTTGAAAAAACGAAATTTTTTTTAATTCAATTTTCATTTTCATCACTCCATTCAATTCAATTCAATGATAAAAAACTTAGTTATTCTATTCTGAAATCATAAAAACAATGAACTAAAAAATCTTTCCATCATCAAGTCATTCATCAAATTTTTGATCAATGAAAAACATAAAAAACGTATTCTTAAGTTGTCAAAACAAGATAAAATCTTGTTCCAACTACCTCCCCAATCGATAGCTTATTTGCAATTTTAATTCTTGATTGTATGGATTGGTTTGATTCTCCGTTTCCTGAGCGGATGGCTTGAAAGTACTGGAAAATCGAGATTCTATCGTGAGCTTCTTCGCCGCTCGGTATCTCAAATTAACATAAAAGATATTCCCCCTTCCGTAATATGCCGGTATAGAATACTGATACAAAACATCATTCTCAAAGCTGTATATCCGACTGTCATAGCTGTCTGTATCAAACAATCCAAACCTCATCGTTCCCGAAAATTTGGATTCGAAATCTTTGTACAAAAGATCCGTACTTATCATCTGACCTCGTGTTTGCATCTCTCCTTCTCTCATCTCATTCCATTCGATTCTGAATCTCCATGTAAGGTCATATCGAAGCTTAATTTCTGTGTTCCATCTCATTTGATATCGACTTTGAACCACTGAATTTGCAGTTCCGACTTCATCCGTGCTCGAACTATTTTGCTTCCTTCTCGTCATTTGGAGGTATGTATTCCATTTTTTTCGCACCGTATAAGTGTAGCGCAAGCTTTGATCTGAGGTATATTGAAGCTCTTGTCCGTTGTATCTCAGCCATGGACTTTGATAGTAGTCCACAGAGATATTCACAGTTTGTTTGGAATTAATCTGTGTATTCATGCCCCACAAAAGTCCTCTCTCATTTTTATTCTTTGATGAGGAAGCATAAGACTGTCCCATCAATGGATTGAATCCGGGATGATAATCTCTATACAATAAAACCATTTCTGTACTCTTGGATATTCCCAGCAAAACTCCTGCTATAGCGCCATGTTTGGCTCGTGCATCCGCTCCAAGCTCTGCCCAAAAAACTAAATTTCTCCACTGATATTTTGCATCAACTGATAAATAATATTGATCTTTGGCTAAATTGTCAAACACCAAATCGGGTCGCGCACTTGATTTTTTCTGAAATTCTGTGGATTGCATTAGACCGTTGATTCCCACACTGTATCGGCGGTAATTGGTTTGAATTCCTACTCCACTCAGTGTTAGATGTGCAATGTTTCTTTTTGCAATCTCATTTTGGCTTCTATGCAATCCCGACAAATTGAAGCTTGTGAAAAATCTTTCTTGCGCTGTGTTTTCTATGGTATTTCCAGCACCCTCACTTAGAGTTGCATCCATCTTATTTCTTGAAACAAATGCTAAGATTTGAAAATGCGAACTCAATTTTCTCTTTAGCGCAATACCTCTCAGCATATTGTCTTCCAATAGAGATCTGTACGCTCTTGTTTCCAAACTTCGTCGCAACAAAGATCCAAACTGCTGGTTTCTTCCAACTACAAATAGGTTATCACTTAACAAACCCTGACCCAATCTTGCAGAAAAATCTCCTAAAGCTATAGTCCATTTTTGTCTTCCAAAATTCTCCAGATAAAAATGAGCACTTACAAAATCAATGGTCTTGTTAGAATGAAGCCAAGGTTCTCCGGCATCTTTCTCCAATTGAAATCCATAAGAAAATCTTCCTGCCTTTTGATTTCTATAACTCAAATACATCTGATCGGGGCTTCCTATAAAACCGGAGGCTACACTGTCTGAACTGAAATATTGATCTTCCAATTGCAATTTTCTTGTCCATCTGCAAACCAATCTCGCATTGGACTGATCTTTTAAATCTGATGCGCCGAACTCTGTTTGGAATTTATTGGCAACATGGATATACATGCTGAGAGTTCTTAATTCCTCCAGGCTTAGCTCTTTGACATTTTGCAGTTCATAAATTGATATCAAGGGTTTATTTTGATCTATATAAGCTAAAATAGCTTGTTTTTTGAAAGAAGACAACCATGCAAACTGCTCCAAATCGGAAACCTGAATTTGATTCAATTCAATCAATCTTTTATCTGAAATTTCTTCCGGATTGCCTCCAAGCCGCAGACTGCTTTCCTCATCCAAAAATAAAACTTCATCAGGATTCACCTGCGCCTGAACTCTTGTATCTCCGTATAAATAAAGGATGCAAAAAAACAATATCAACCGTTCAGTCCGATATAACTTTCCCAAAGATCTTTGTCTAAGGAAATAGTTAATAAGGTCGAAAGTGGAATTCATCATTTGTATAAAGGGAAGTTTCTACTGTGTAAAACTACACATTATAAACTAAATCCTCAACCAATTGAGCATAAAAAATTTATTTCCCCCAAAATATCTCCTCCGGTATGGATTGCTTCCACTAGCAGAATGACTATTGAGTTCTTTACTTCTACTCTTCTGCCATAAAAGGATACTTGAAATCCAAAGGCGTAGCAAAATTTTCTTTGATCGTTCTAGGCGATACCCAACGATACAAATTGAGAACAGAACCCGCTTTGTCATTAGTCCCGGAAGCTCGGGCTCCGCCAAAAGGTTGCTGTGCTACAACAGCACCGGTAGGCTTGTCATTGATATAAAAATTTCCGGCTGAATTGCGTAAAGCATGTGAACTTCTGATAATCACATTTCGATCTTGCGCAAATACTGCTCCGGTCAACGCATATTCTGAGGTAGTATCAACAAGCTTAAGCACAGCATCATAATCTGAATCTGCGTAAACATAAACACTGAGCACAGGTCCAAACAACTCTTCACACATGGTTACGTACTGTGGATTTCTAGTCAATATTACAGTAGGCTCAATAAAATAACCTACAGATTTATCGCATTTACCACCGGCTATAATCTCAGCATCTCCACTTTGTGCAACCTGATCTATATAGGATTTCAATTTGTCAAACGATTTTTCATCAATAACCGCATTGATAAAATTTGTAAAATTCTCAGGCGATCCCATTTTCATTTCTGATAAATCGGATAATAATTCGCGGCGTACATCAGGCCATAACGATTCTGGAATATAGGCTCTTGATGCTGCACTGCACTTTTGCCCTTGAAATTCAAATGCACCTCGTGATAATGCAACAGCAACCGCCTTCGCATTGGCAGAAGAATGAGCGAGTACAAAATCTTTGCCCCCGGTTTCACCCACCATGCGCGGAAAAGATTTATATAAAGGCAAATTTTCTCCAACAGTTTTCCATATACTCTGAAATACTTTGGTCGAACCTGTAAAATGAATTCCTGCAAAATCTTTATGCTTGAATATTTCCGAACCGGCTACAGATCCATCAACAAAAATTAGATTGATGACTCCTGCGGGCAATCCTGCTTCTTCTAGAATTTCCATGATTAGTGAAGCCGAATAAATTTGGGTCTCGGCGGGTTTCCAAACAATAGTATTTCCCATTAGCGCCGGAGCACAGGGAAGATTTCCTGCTATGGACGTAAAGTTAAATGGAGTCAATGCAAAAACAAATCCTTCCAGTGGTCTGTATTCCATTTTATTCCATATCAATGGAGCCGATTGGGGTTGAACTGCATAGATCTCAGTCAAAAACTGAACATTAAATCTTAAAAAATCACAAAACTCGCAAACAGCATCTATCTCAGATTGAAAGATATTTTTTGATTGACCTAACATGGTCATTGCATTGGTCTGTGCTCTGTATTTTCCGGCAATCAAATCTGCTGCTTTGAGGAAAATAGCAGCGCGATCTTGCCAAGGCATGTTCTCCCAAGATTCCTTTGCATCCAATGCAGCTTGAATTGCCATCTGAACATGGGTTTGATTTCCCTTATAAAAATACCCGAGTGTGTGAGCTAATTCATGAGGAGGATGGATAGACTTTCTATTTTCCGTTTTCACTTTTTGACCTCCAATGGTCATACAAATTTCAACTGTCTTAGATTTAAGTTCTGCTAATTTTAATTTCAGTTCCCTTTTTTCTTTCGATCCCGGAGCATAAGACAATACCGGTTCATTTGTAGCTTGAGGAATTTGAATGATTTGATTTGACATAAATGCAATTTTTCTTATATTGATTTTTGGTAATGTTCGCTAATCGAATAAATAATTTCTTCCGGCACAAAACTCTCCAATGATGCGCGATGCTGTATCATTTCTCTAACAATAGAAGAGCTGACATAATGCAATTCTGCCTCCGAAGAGAGAAAAACAGTTTCTACATTTGGATTAAGTTTTCGGTTTGCAGCCGCAATAGCCTTCTCGTATTCAAAATCTGTCGAAGAGCGCAACCCTCTCAAAATGAAATGAACACCATGCTGTGCACAAAAATCTACGGTTAATCCTGAATAAGCTAGAACTGTAATCTGCGGATAGTTCGCACAACATTGTTTTATCCAATTCATTCTTGTTTCAAGAGAAAACAGATTCTTTTTGGATGAATTAATACCTATTGCGATGATGAGCTCATCAAACAATTCAACACCTCTTTGAATGAGATTGATATGTCCTTTTGTTATAGGATCAAAAGATCCCGGAAAGATTGCTTTTTTCAGCTTCATTACTCTGCAAAGATAAACAGAATTAAGATTATACTCAAATTTTGAATATCAATCGAAAAGCATTGGTTTCTTCCTTAATGTTCAAAAGCCATGATTTGAAAATCAACTTTGTATTTTTCCTCTTTCTCCAAGTTCTATTACCTCCATCCCTTTTATTTGGGATCCATCAATGCTGAAACGGAGTAAAGTGCGCTTTGGATGAAAGCCGTGATTCCCGCAGGCCCCGGGATTTAAATAGAGAAGTTCAAATTTATGATCATAGGCTACTTTGAGAATATGAGAATGCCCACATACCAATATTGTAGGTTTGTGGAATTCAATCAATTCTTTAAGCTTTTTATTATAAGACTGAAATGGACCGGCAATATGAATCATCAAGATTTTATGCTGTTCTCTTTCGATGATTTGAACCTCAGGGACGGTTCTGCGGACCATTTGATCATCAATATTACCATATACAAAATAAGAAGGCTTGAATTCTTGGAGACGATCTATAATCTCTATATCGCCAATATCTCCTCCATGCCAGATTTCATCACATTCTGCAAAATAATGAAACAACTTGGGATCAAGAAAAGAATGGGTATCGGATAAAACTCCTATTCTAATCATTGTTCAATTCTTAGAATCAATTTGCCAAACTGTTTTGATTCTCTCATTCTATCCATTGCAGTATTAACTTCAGAAATTGGATAAACACTATCAATGACAGGAACGATTTTATGCTTCTCCACAAAAGCTAACATTTGTTCAAAATCCTGTTCAGAACCCATTGTAGAACCCAACACTGACAGCTGTTTCCAGAATATTTGCTGAGGACTCATTTTTTGAATCTCTCCTTGTGTACCTCCATAGATAACAATCCGTCCGGCAGGCTTTGCAATTTTTATTAGCTGGCTAAAACTCTCACCTCCTGCTCCATCAATGATCACATCTACTCCTCCGAGATCTTTCATTAATTCCTTAGTCCATTGATCATTCGTATAATCGTATGCATAACTTGCACCCATGTCTAAGGCCTTCTGTCTTTTCTCTTGTGAAGATGAGCTTACAACAACCTGACAACCCAACGCCAAAGCAAATTGAAAAGCAAACAGAGCGACTCCACCTCCAATACCGGTGATCAATACTTTTTCTCCGGATCTTGTACCGCCTCTTTGTACAAGAGCTCTATAGGCGGTCAGTCCAGCCAATGGCAATGCAGCAGCTTGCTGCAAACTGAGATGGGAAGGTAAAGTATGAACTTGCGATTTTGGAACAACAACATACTCCGACAAAGCGCCATCTTGAGGCAATCCCAAAATTTGAAATTGGGATGACTGCACTGTCTCATCGGTTCCCCAATAATAACCGGGATTGACCAAAACTTCTTCATCGCCGAGCCAACCACTCAGGTCCGAACCTAGCACTATGGGAAACTTCAAACCTGCATACTGTCCTTTTTGAATCCAACAGTCTCTGTGATTCAAGGCAGCGTAAGCGACCTTAACAAGGGCTCCATCCTGAGAAACTTGAGGGATTTCTCTCTGCTCTGGAAGAATCTGACCTCCGATTTCATGCAATACATACGATAACATACTAATATAAGTTTGATATTTTTAAATAGTTTAAGATATTTGCAAATAAAATAATCTTACATCTTGACCTTTAAGCCCACATTATCCAATCTTAAGTTCATCAAAAGGATTGCCTAAGTTTTTTATAAAAAGTCGCAATCACTATCAAATCCATGAAAAGAAAAATATTTAAAAATATCCAAATTGTAAATGAAGGAACTATCGAGGTTTCTGACCTGATGATAGAAGGTGATCGCATACTAAAAATAGCTTCTGACATCAGTCATCCTACAGCAGAGGTGCAAGATTTTCAAGCTCAAGTTCATGTTTTTCCTGGCTGCATTGACGATCAAGTTCATTTTAGAGAACCCGGACTTACCCACAAAGCAACCATTTTTTCTGAATCGGGAGCTGCAGTTGCCGGAGGCGTAACCTCGTTTATGGAAATGCCGAATACAATTCCTCAAGCATTGACTCAAGATTTGTTGGAACAAAAATTTCAACGTGCAGCAGAAAGTTCAGTTGCAAATTTTTCCTTTTTTATGGGCGCAAGTAATGAGAACCTTGAAGAACTTTTAAAAACTAATTACTCTAAAGTTTGCGGAATAAAAATTTTTATGGGCTCTTCTACAGGAAATATGCTGGTAGATCAACCCAAGTCATTGGAAGCCATCTTCAAAAATGCTCCCACAATTATCGCTACTCATTGTGAGGATGAAAAAACTATAAGGCAAAATTTTGCACATTTTGAAGCTCAATATGGAGACCAAATCCAAGCTCAAATGCATCCCTTGATTCGAAGCAGAGAGGCCTGCTATTTATCAAGTTCCTACGCTGTTGAGCTTGCAAAAAAATTCGATTCCAGACTTCATGTTCTCCACATCAGTACAAAAGAAGAATTGAGCTTATTCAACAATCAAATTCCACTTGATCAAAAAAGAATTACTTCCGAAGCCTGTGTACATCATCTGTATTTTAATGACCAAGATTATTCCGAATTAGGCAATTGGATCAAATGCAATCCTGCGATTAAGACCAAAGAAGATCAAACCGCAATCCAAACTGCACTGAGCAATGGTACTATTGATGTAGTTGCCACAGATCATGCACCGCATACGATAGAAGAAAAAAAACAGATCTATGCAAAATCTCCGTCAGGACTTCCATTGATTCAATACAGTTTACTAATGATGCTGGAGCTTGCTCAGTCGAATCATTGGTCGCTGCCCTTTGTGGCCGAAAAAATGGCTCACAATCCTGCCATCTTGTTCAGAATAAAAGAGAGAGGATTCATTCGAGAAGGTTATTATGCAGATCTGGCTTTTGTAGATTTACAAAAAGAAACATTGGTGAGCCCTGAATCTCTTTTGTATAAATGCGAATGGTCTCCTTTGAATCAACATCTGTTCCAATCCAAAGTGATCAAAACTCTTGTCAATGGCCATGAAGTATGGGATGGAGAAAAGTTGATGAGAACCCGGAACGGCGAACGCTTATTATTTGCTCAAACCCATTAAGCATTTCTTCATTGAGTAATCCGATCAACCCTCTTATCAAACAAAGTCTAAGCACAACATTGATAAACTATGTTGGGGTTTTGCTTGGTATTGTGAGTACCATTTGGATTTATCCAAGAGATTTTGCTTTATATGGTTCTTACGGATTCCTTACCAATTTAGCTTCAGTTCTAGCTCCTTTTGTGTCATTAGGATTTGGTGCTGTATTAATTAAGTTTATTCCTTATTTTCAATACAATTCAAGAAAAGAATTTCTAAGGTTTGTAGCCAAAGGAGTGCTCAGTGGAATTGTTCTTTTTATTGTCGCTTTCGGACTGTTTTATAATGGGATTGTACAATATCAAACGGAAAAAAATCAATCTATTGTCCCCCTTATTCCGTTTATTTTACCCCTGACTATATTGTATGTTTGCTTTGAATGTTTGAATTCCTATTCCTTGACCAAATTCAAAATGGTTATCCCAAGCATTCTCTCTTCCGGAATGAAAATAATATTGCCGATATTATTTTTACTGACGCTTTCTAATCGCATTGATTCGATGCAGTTTATTTTTGGTATCATCATTTACTACTTTTTTGCGAATGTAGTTTTATTTCTCACTCTTTTGGTTCCGAATAAAAATCTAAATGGAGCTTTAGCAATAGAAGATCTTCAAGGCACTCTTCCCGGTAATAAGGAAATGCTGAATTTTGCTCTGTTCAGCATTATTGGAGGTGTTGGAAGTGTATTGGCTCTAAGAATAGATTCAATTTTTATAGGTTCTTTTTTGGGCACCGAGGCCAATGGTCAATTTACTTTAGCTTATTTTATAAGTAATGCAAGTTATATTCCTGCAAATGCTATCTCTGATATTTTAAATCCAAAAATTTCATTTTTATCCAAAGCCAAAGATGAAGTCAACTTATTGAGAACCTACAGAAGTTCTACAATAAATATGCTCATTCCAAGTCTCTGGACCTGTCTGGGGCTTGCTCTTTGCTTTCCATATCTTGCTCAACTTATGCCTAATTCAAGTCAAGTCAAATTGATTTTTCCGAGTTTATTATTTCTGCTTAGCTCGAGATTGGTAGATGCTATTACCGGAACAAACCATTTTGTTCTTATTTATTCCAAATTTTATCGTTTGGAAACTTATTTGATGATTATTATGGCATTATTGAATATTGCGATGAGCTATTTTCTCATCCCTCTTGCAGGCATTGCAGGTGCTGCAATAGCTACATGCATTTCAGTTTCAATT
The DNA here is from genome assembly GCA_002360455.1 of Saprospiraceae bacterium UBA3362. GTDB lineage: Bacteria > Bacteroidota > Bacteroidia > Chitinophagales > Saprospiraceae > Vicinibacter. Next base: position 1,728 of record DEQQ01000100.1, on the reverse strand, counting down.
TTCAATATTGCTAAATCCTTTTTGGTCTTTTCTTTGCTTAAATTACAGCCTTTTGGAAAGACTCATCTGGTTCTTATTCTTATCGCTTTAGCTTGTTTTCTGTTGACTACTCTTTTACCTGATTTGCACGACCCTTTGTTCACATTGCTTTACAAAGCGGTTGTTTTTAGCCTACTTTACTTTATCCCTTTAATAAAATATAAAATATCAGAAGAGTTCAATGAACTGCTGTATCAATTGCTTGATCGTTTGATGAATCTTGTGGGTATAAGGAAAGAAAATATGATGAAGTAAAAAGTTTTATTTTGCCAATTCTTTCAACGCTGCTTGAAAGACCTCATCTTGATCTAAGGATAATTTTTTTGCTACAGATTGCCCCTGAGACAAACTCATTGTTTTATAATATATTTTCCTTATCAGCTCAGGATTATTTATTGCAAAAGGATATTTTCTCTTAGACTCGGTGTACAATTGCATGCAGGCATTTCCAAACTCTACCTCGGGCCGAGAAAGCTGATCATTCAAAACCATATAATTGAGGACAACAAAATTTTCGATTTCATCATCCCATTCTGTAGATAATCCTTGAGCAATGGGGACATCGGGGTAGATGCCATCACCGGAGGTTGTACCTTTGGCTATTGTTGCAGTGGATACAGTATCTTGTTTTGACTTCTCAATGCATTTTCCGGAAGGAAAATAATACCTACCTGTCGCCATTCGGATTAATGAACCGTCTGCCAACTTAAATTGCTCCATGATCGTCCCCTTGCCAAATGTTTTTTGTCCAACCAATTGAGCCAACTTTTTTTCCCAAAGACAACCGGCTATTAATTCGGCTGCCGATGCAGTATTCTCATTAATCAATAGGATCATTTTTTTAAATCTAAAAAACGATCTTCCATTGGATTTGTATTCTTGTTTTTCCTTATGCGCACCCTTTGTATAGAACAATAAATGATCTTTTTCTTCTATAAATTGATTTATAATATCGGCTGCAATGGGAACCAACCCTCCACCGTTATTTCGGATATCAAGAATTAAATTCCATTCTGAAGCATCAGCAATTTTAGCTTGTTCAAATTGTCCCATCATCTCTCTGTAAGTGTATTGAGCAACACTACTAAGTTCCAAATAAAGAGTTTTGTCCATTGGAGAAAAACATAAACCTACTGATGAATCTTGAACTTCTGCTTTATGCAAATGCATTGAAATCACCTGATGACCTCTTTTGACCTGAGTTTCAAAATGATCATCCAAATTGTTTATTAAAATCAAAACACTATCAGAATAAGGGTCCTTATATTTGGCCAATGATGTCCTATTAACACTCAATATCTGATCTCCAATTTTGATTCCTTCTTTATATGCCGAACTCCCCGGTCTAACGGAACACACATAGATGGCGCTGTCTATATATTTCCATTCTATGCCTGAGCTCATGTAATGTTGATCCATGTCATCTTCCAAGTTCTGCACATCATACGCAGGTGTATAGAAAGAATAGGGATCAAGATTGCTCAAAAGTGCATTGATGGTTTGATCTGCAAGTTCTGGTCCATTAAGGCTGTCATCATAATGACCTTCGATATAATTTACTGCATCCAAAATTTTTTGATTGGATCCCTGATATTGAAAATTGCTTGACTCTGACTTAACGACAGATTTAGGCAGCTGAATTTTTAATCCAATAAAAACTCCAAATGCGGCAGCAAGACCAATAAACAG
>DEQQ01000008.1 GCA_002360455.1 Saprospiraceae bacterium UBA3362 | reverse complement strand
CAGTTTATAGGGGGGCAGTGCAGTCTATTATATATTTTATTTGTTACATTTAATTAATTTTAAATATGTAATTATCTAAATAATAACTATTTAAAAAAATAGCTTCTTGTTTAGTCAAATATTTGTAAATATACAAAATTAAATATTTTTTATTAAAAAATATTTACTAAAGAAAGCAATTTTTTTATATTTGCGCACCACAATAAATGTTTGTACTATTTAAATCAATCAAAGCTGAATGTATAAATAATAATATCATGAGAAATTCTACAATATTCAATGCTACAGTATTTTTATGTTTAGTCTTTTCTAGTGCAATATCAGCTCGGAAATTAACTTTCATTTCATGGAATATCCGGGACTTTGGTGGTTCTAGATCTGATGCTGAAATAGAATTAATTGCTGATGTATTAGCTCACGCTGATATCATTGCTATACAAGAAGTGGTAGCTAGAGATCCGGCTGGTGCCAAAGCAGTAGCAAGACTGGTAAATGCTCTCAATAGAAAAGGTTCAAGCTGGGATTATCGCATCAGTGATCCTACGATTTATACTTCACCACAGAAGGTAGAAAAATATGCATTTGTTTGGAAAGCATCTCAAATACAAGTTATTGGAGGAAGACCTACACTCATAAAAGAACTAGCCCATACGGTAGAAAGAGAACCTTATTTAATCTCATTTAGGATGGGACAAAAAGAACTGAGTATTCTCAATTATCATGCTTGTACCCACACGAAAGAATTTCCTGAAAGAGATGAGATCATGCACATAAGCAGATGGATAATGAATCAAAATATGTCTAATGTAATTTTTGCAGGTGATATGAACCTTGTTATCCAAGATGAGGCCTTTAGGCAACTAAAACAAAATGCATATTCACATGCTTTAAATGGCGAAAAAACTACATTAAAAAAAGAATGTTCTGATGGAGATTATCTCTCTAGCGCAGAAGATAATATCTTATATAAATTTTCTAATCTGAAATATCAATCGTCCAAAGTCATAGACTTTGTAGGAAAACTACGTTGCGAATCAGTAAAACAAAAATCCGTAATGCTTTCAGATCATTTAGCGGTTGAATTAATATTCACTTTAATGTAAAAAATAACTTGATAGAATTATGGTAATTATATATTTTAATTTTTAATTGAAGAATACAAAAATATGGTAATATCTCTTTTAACAAATACTGGATTGCAATTTTACTCTAAGGAAATTATTATTGAGACCAAAAATAATAGATCTAATACTCTTTATTTTTATGAAGAAAAGAGGAATAACTTTTTTGATAATAAAGAGTCAATTGAATTACATTCTGTATATTTTCATCAAGAGACAGAAAAGTTTTATTTATATAAACAATTAGATCATGATGATAAAGGCAGACTTATAGAAACGGATTTTACTACCAAGGTAGCTATCAATGAAGATAAAGTAATTTCAATTAATAATATTAATAATGTTATTTCGACTTTCGTAGGTCATTGGATTCCAGTGCCATATTTTAATAAAAACGCTTTCAACGAAAATGCTTTTATTTATGGTCCTTCGGGTTGGGCTAGAATGTATATTAAGCTAATAGAAAAGAATGATAATTCTTCCTTATATTCTGTTAATCTAATTTTCGATACGACTACAAATAATGAAATTGAAGATAGAGTTTTACTAAATGATTTAGATAGTAATGAAAATAGAAATTTATTTTATTTGTGTAATGACACACATCTTAATATGAAATTTCTAAATAATGAAGGCAAAAATTTATGGGTTGAAGAGGCATTAAAAATTGTAGCCAAGTTGAATGGAAGGCACAAAGAAGAGTCTTTAAAGCATTTGTCAGATTATTTGTATTTAATTAATTTTCTTTCAGTAAACAGTTATGTTCCTAATGTGTATTTGTATAAATCCAATGTAAGTGATTGTATAAATGTGGATCTAGTTCTCGATATCGGCAATTCGCGTACATGCGGACTTTTGTTTGAAGATTCTATGGGCTTTGATAGCTATAACTTCACATCAGTTAAAAAATTACAAATTAGGAATTTGACTGAACCAAATATTTATTATGAGGATCCTTTTGCAATGAATTTAACTTTTAATAGCGCAAAATTTGGCGCTATTTCTATTCCAAATTACAATAATGTCTTTTCTTGGGCTAGTGTAGTAAGATTAGGTGAGGAAGCACAAATTTTATTAAACAAGTTTGATGTTTCAAGGTATGGATTTGATGAACCACTTAATACTATTTCTTCTCCAAAAAGATATTTATGGGATACCTCGCCATCTCCAAAACCTTGGGAGTTTATTTCATTAACCAATAAAGAGTTAGATCAGCATGAAAGGAAACACGTAGTTTTTGAATCTTTGACCGGATTTTTAAGTGAAGAAGGAAAAGTATTAGAAAAAGCTACGAATGCTTCTTCACACTGGTGTAAATCTTCATTGATGGTATTTGTTTTTATTGAAATATTAAATCATGCAAAATCGCAAATCAATTCTTATGATTTTAGATCTGATGTGGATGGAGATAGTAAAAAGCTGAGGAAACTTAGATCAATTGTAATAACATGCCCTACTGCTATGTCTGAATTTGAGCAATTTGAATTGAGGGATTCTGCAAGAAAGGCAGTTGAAATAATGAGTAAATATGAACAAGAAATTAAAAAATCTCCTTCACTACCAGTCCGAGAAGAATTTAATTTTAGGGACTTAATAGCTAATAATTCAATCCAAAAGGAAGTGAATATAAAAAATAATATTTCTGAAATTGAAATTATACCTCGACCTAAGGATATTGCTAAGGAGGATGATAAATTAGATGAACGCCTAGACTGGATTTATGATGAAGCATCATGCAGTCAAATTAATTATATTTATGCCGAGATTGCAAAAAAGTATTCTAGTAATTTTAAAGACTTTTTTGAGATTTATGGTAAAAAATATGGAGAATCATATAATTTAACTGTAGGGACTTTGGATATTGGTGGTGGAACTACAGACTTGATGATCAACAAGTACAGTTTTGATAATGATGATATTTATCCGCATCTTACTCCAGAACCTATTTTTTATGAAACTTATACCTTAGCCGGGGATGATTTGTTTAAGGAGGTAATTCATCAATTATTAATAGATGGGGCAGATCAATATGATCCACGTGGGTATGGTAATGGGCAAATACGTAGATATGCAGAAGCCAAAGGGTGTAAAAATGCTGTGGATAAGATATTGCGTTTTTTTGGTGAACATTCAGCGGCTATGGGAAATCAACATAGATACTTTAGAAAATATTTTGTAAAGCAAGTCTTAGTACCCATCGCGAGTAAATTGCTTTATTATGCCAAAGATGGAAAGTCAATGCAATCGGAATTTACATTTGATGATGTTTTTTCTTCAAACTGCCCTAATGAAAGTTTGATAAACTACATAAACGATTTTTTTGGTGAAGGATTTAATTTTAGGGAAATAGTTTGGGAGTTTTCATTAGAAAAGGTAAATAATATTATAGATTACAAATTTAAAAAACTATTTAAACAAATTTCTTTCATTATACACAATAGTGCTTGTGATATATTTTTATTAGCTGGTAAACCAGTTGAAATAAAACATATTAGAAATTTATTTATGGAAGAGTTCCCTGTAAGCCCAGATAGAATAATTTCAATGGCAGATTACCAAATCGGAACTTGGTATCCATTTACAGATCCAAAAGGTTATATTATAGACCCCAAAACTACAGTGGCCGTTGGTGCTATGATATACACATTGGCAGGTAGATTAAAGAAAATAAATGGATTTAAATTAAATACTAATGTTATTAAATTAAATTTAACATCTACTGCCAATTATATTGGTAATTATAATAGAATGACAAAGAATATTGATACAATGTATTTGACTCCAACCAAATCAGAAATTGAAATTAAAAATATTTCTATTCCTATTTTTTTAGCAATCAAGCAGATCAACACAATCAATTATCCTTCTAAGCCATTATATCAGCTAAATTTTAATGAAAATTATTTTAAAAATAAATTTATTTCTGATGGTGTTCCCGAAGATCAATTATTAAATAAAATTCAGAGTGAATTATCAAACTATAGAAATAGAAAGTACGATTTCGTATTGTCAAGAGAAAATTCTGTGTCCAAAGAAGAGATGAAAATTGAAAGTATAAAAGACAGTCAATCAGAACAAGAGTTTAGAGATAAGATTTTTACACTTACTTTAATTCCACCTAATTTTGATTCTGATTATTGGATGGATGAAGGTGAATTCAGAGTTTTAAATTTTATTTAATTAAGATATGAGAAAAGAATTTAATAAAGAGCAATTAGAGGCTTTAACTTCTAATGTAAGGAATGTAGAAAATGTTTTAACAAAAACCCTGGATTGGGTTTATGATACATCAAATATTTCAGAAAAATATGGGATAATAAAAAATATTAAGAATCATAGAAGACAGGTGCGCAAACTAATTCCTCGTATTGCTGAAAAACCTGCCATAGCCTTTTTTGGGGCAAGTCAATGTGGTAAGTCTCATTTGGTTAAAAACCTATTGAAAGGCAATAGTAATGAAATGGCTGTTTATGATAATTGTTATAAAAAGTACATAAATTTCATTAAATATATTAATCCAGACGGTGGAGGGAATGAAGCTACAGCTTTAGTGACTCGATTTAAAAGTTTTGAAAATAACCTAAATAAAAACTATCCAGTGCAACTAGAATTAGTTTCTGTAAAAGATTTGTTGCTTATATTAGTTGAGGGTTTTGCTACTTTGGGCCCTATAGAAAACCTAGAGCTTCCTCAAACAGCAATTTTAAATAAAATGTTTGAAAACCTTAAAAATTCTAGGGAAAGTGGTGAGAATGTTGTATTAAATGAGGATGAGATTTTTGAGATTAAAGAGTATTTAGAAAAATATAAAAAGAAAGAACTTGCACTTTTGTTAGATCATCTAAATAAAATAGGCTTTTGGGATGTTTTAGTCCAGAATTATTATAAAATTAATACAGAGAATATTGCAGAGTACTTGTCTGTGCTTTGGTATTCTAATGAGAGTGTTACTGGATTGTTCAAGCAATTAATAGAAACTCTGAAAGATTGTAATTTTTTAAAAATTTATTACGCACATTTTAATATCATTTTTAAACAAAAGCCCGAGGAGTACAATGCCCTCTTTTCTGATATAACTAATATATTGGATGTAAATAGGTTGAATGATTTTAAAGTAGGCATAACTAAATTAGTTTCTATTTTTGATGCTTCGAATAAAGAAATTAAGATTAAGCCACATCTTCTGTGTGCTATCTGTAAAGAAGTTACTCTTTCTATTTTTAAAAATCCAAGTGATGGTGATTCCTTACTTGACAAGTTAGATCTATTGGATTTTCCAGGTTCCAGACCAGGTACAAAATTTAATTCTACTGGAGCTATTGAGATAAATATTTTAATGGAGATCCTAAAAAGAGGGAAAATAAGCTATTTGTTTAATGTTTATTCAGATAACTTTCAGATAAGTAATTTGGCCATAGTAAGTAGTTTGTCTCGCCAACTTGATGGCGCAAGTCTTATACCTCATATTTTATTTCCATGGATTAATACTTATATAGGATATGATGCTGAAGAAAGATATTTAAATTTGAAATTAAATGAGAGTAAACTTCCTCCTCTTTTTATAATTCTTACATATTTAAATGAGATTCTAATTTATAATCAAGATAAGGACACTCTAGATCCTAAAGATAAACTGAAGACAGCTTTCTTGACAAGATTGAAGGAGGATTTATTTGCTGATTATAGTTGGCGAATAAAATGGACAAGCCATAATAATATTACCAATCAATTTAAGAATTTCTATCTTCTTCGGGATTTTTCGTACTGTAAGTTATATAAGAAAGAAAAGGGTTTAGAGACAGTTGTAAACGAGGAGTTTGAAAATTATTTTCAAAATGTCAAAAATGCTATAGTTAATAATTCAGATAGCCAGTCAATTTTTGAGAGTGTTATAGAAAGCTTTGACAATGCCACAAATGCAAACCTAGATGGTAGTGAGTTGATTATTGCTAATCTTCAAGAGTTAAAATCAAATTTTTTAAAAACAAATAGTATTATTCAAAAGTGTAGGCTGGCTATAGAGCAAATTTCCAATGAGCTTGGCGGTTATAAACATTCTGACAATGTATCTGACAGAATTAAAGAAGTAAAAAGCCAAATAGTTTATTTCAATACAAGGATAAATAGATTAGTAGCAGATAATTTAAATGTAAATTATATTATCAATAAGCTCATAGTCTCAGAACAAGATGTATATCATTTAGTCTATTCGATGGTAACAAATAGAGAATTTGGGAATACTCAGAATGTATCTAAGCAATTTCCGTTTATTCTTGAAATTCCAGAATGGAAGGGTTTAAAGCTTCGTGCAGAGAAACTTAATTGTTTGATGAAATACTTTGATAAGAAATCTGAGTCAGAATTGTTAGAGTATTTGAATGATGAGTTAGATATGGATGCTGAAGCAATACTGGGATTTAATGAAGTGCAGATGGATAGCTTATCTTTATATATTGCTAAGAAGGTGAAAACTTATTGGTTCGAGAATCAGTTAAACCCAGAAAAATTTTTAAGTGATAAAAAATATTTGAATAATGAATTTATCAATGGCTTAATCATTAATCTCAAAAATAATTATGAGAAGTTAAAAATTTCAAATTTTATTGCTAATAAAATAAAACCATATGTAGAAGGGCATAATGATAATTTGGACCATTTAGTTCCAATGTTGGCTAATCTGATAAGCGGTATATTGAATAAATTTATCACTAGTTTTGGGTGGGATTTTACGAATCCAGACGAGAAAATAAGATTATTGCACACTTGCAGATCTAATGATATTAAAGTTTTGGATCTATACGAAACAAACAAAAAATCCAATTTTAATAAAGATCAAGTTTTAGATCTGTACAAATATTTGGATAATTATGAAAAAATAATGAATGATTTAAGCATGGAAGATGAACAGAATATTAGTTTGAATCCATATGTGGAAGCATTTGTTAAATGGAAAGACTTTTATAGTCTTTCTTTAGTCTCAAATATTGAAGTTACAAATTATGATATAGAGAGTAACAGGAAACTTATTGGAATATTAGATGAGTATAATAATCAAGTGATTGAAGTATAAAAATTCATGACATATTTTACATATAAATATAAAGGTACAGATTTAATACACTTAGAATGGTATGGCCAAAAAGTATGTAATTATTTTGGTCCTATTATAAGTTATTTAGAGTCCAAAAATTTAGTACAAGATTCATTTATATTTTGCTCTCCTCAGATTTTGGAGAGCGATATAGATCATGAAGTATATATGGCCTGGACTTCTGAGGTGGTAGACCAAAATGCGAAGAGCATAATAGAATTAGCTCAAGAAGAACAAATTAAAGCTTTAGAATTATTAAATGAATTTCAAAATAGCGTAAAAAAACAAGCCAATTTACTACTTGAAAGTGAGCAGTTTGAAAAAGTAAAGTTTGGTCAATTATTATTGAAAGCAGTTCAATTTCCTGATCATAGTTTTGTTTTTTATCAAAATGGAAAAATTATTTTATCTGGATGGGGTCTCATAACAGTTGACAACAATCAAACAAAAGTATTAAGTTTAGAAAAATTACTAAGATCCCAGGAGAAAACAAAGATCCAGCATAAAAGTGAAGATGAGGATCAATTTAACAATTCGCCATCAGTACCGAAATTAGATGATAAGCTTATTCCTGCAAGTGATTACCACAAAAAAATAGATCACAAGGAGAATCATGAAAAGGCTAATGAAATAAAGGAGATATTTAAATCTTCTCCAGAGGGCACTGTACAAGAAGATCAAGATGTTAACTATGATCGTCCTGTTGTTAAAAAAAGAGATTTATTATATTGGTTCAAAAGATTTTTACTCATTGTTTTTTTACTATTAGCCTTATATTTTATTTATTTTTTGTTTTCTAGTGATGCGGCAGAAACTACTCAAGCTGATATCCCCATTTCGACTGGCTCGTTGGAAATTCCTTTTCCAAAAATGAAGGTAATAGATCCAAGGAAAATTGAACCAGGCCCTGGGCAAGATTCTATTTTTCGTATTGTTACTGATAGATTGAATCTTGCTATTGTTGGTGAGAACAAAAATATAAATACTCTTATCGATTCACTTCAAGCTAATTTTGATACAGCTAAATTTAATGTAGTTTATACAAATCAAATTACTAATAGAATCCAGATAGAGGCAGATTTTAATTATTTAATGATTATCCAAAAATCCATTAAACAAAAAGTTGGTATCGAAAAAGTATTGTCTTGGTTTGAAAGAATATTTAGTCAAAATATCACCTTTAATGATCCGGGATTAAAAAACCAAAATTTTTCTTGGTATCTTGAGAATATCCAAGCTATAGAAGCTTGGGATATTACCACTGGAGACTCTAATCTTACAATCGCGGTTCTTGATTCTGGTTTTGATTTAGATCATGATGAGCTTAAGAATAAGTATATGAAGGGTTTTGATATTAGTAAACTCCAAGAATTAAAATCAAGTGTTGATGATCATGCAATGCATGGCACTCATGTTGCTTCACTATGTTTAGGCAGTTCAAATAATGGTTCAGGAGTTTGTGGCGTAGCCCCTTCGTGCACTTTAATGCCTGTAAAAGTAAGTGATGATTATGGAAATATAGCTGCATCATACATCATAGATGGAATACTTTATGCTATAAAAAATGGTGCTAGAGTAATTAATATTTCTCTAGGTGCTGACCTGTCTATGCTATCGGGGTTGTCCATTGAGCAACAAAAAGAAATTGCAAACTCTACAGCTATTGATGAAGCAGATTTTTGGAATGAATTATTCAAAATAGCGGAATCAAAAAATATTACAATAGTACTAGCAGCTGGAAACAACCATGTTTTAACTACGATTGATCCAATGAAAAGAAGCTCAAATGTTATAATTGTAAGTGCATCAAATCAAAACAATGAGATTACAAAGTTTAGCAGTTTTGGATCAAGTGTGAATATTACAGCTCCTGGTGAGAACATATATAGTGCTATCAATGGAAATCAATATAAAATGGAAGATGGTACGAGTATGGCTTCTCCAATTGTGGCGGGCGCTTGTGCCCTAATAATAAGTAAGAAACCAAGTATTACTACAACAGAAATATTGGAGCTATTTCGTAGAACAGGTAAGGCTTGTGCTACAACAGGAGAGCCCATAGGTCCAATAATTCAATTAGAAAATGCATTAAAACAATTAAACTAAAATTTATGACATTTATTAATCCATCTAACCAAAGAAATTCAATAGGATTTAAAGGTTTAATTCAAGAAGGTACAAGATCACACGGTTTATTTTTAATTTCTTCTATTATAGCCGTGTCGATAAGTTTTGTTTTTAATTTTTGTGGTATATTTTTAGCAAGTGGGAATTTCTTGCTAAGTAGTTTTTTTGCATTGCTCATTGGAGCGCTACTTTTTTATTTTTCTCTGTTAGCAACAAATGGAAAAATTAATGGTAATAATTTTTTGCATATTTTAGGATTATTTGGGTTAGCTGTTTTAGTTCTCATTAGTATATTTTTTGGGGTTTATTATTACACAAATACCTTGAATGATCAAAAAACCAGCTTATTAGAAATGAAGTACAATGATCTGGATAAAATAGAACAGCTAATCTATAAGTATGACGAGTTTTCAAAGCCTTTGCTTCAAGACTCTTTTAGAACAAAGTCCAACTGTACATATTCATTATTAGATCCTGTAAATACTTCTATGCAATCTTGGAAGACAAAAGTAAGAAATACAAGAAACAGATTATCAAATCCTTTTTGTCTTATTTTTATTAGAGATGAAATTCTATATAGAAAAGGAATTACGTTTGATACTTGTTATAAAGACATAGTCGCTCAGCTAGAGAGCCATAATGAATCTTGGGTATCTAATATCCGATGCAAGGTAAATATAGAAGTGTTTTCAAAACAATTTGAAGACTATAAAACACCCATGGATATTAACGTACCGAAGCCAACAGGTTCATTCGGTGTAATCAAAAATCCTATATATCTAATTTTAACACTTATTCTTAGTATTCTTTCTCTATTGCCGTACATTGCAGCAAAGGGTGCAGAAACAATTTTAAAATCAAGACATTAATACAATCTAAAATGGAAGAACAAATATTTAGACAAGCCACTCAAAAACTTGCAAGTGGAGGAAAAGCAGAACTTGAAAATTATCTGAACTCAATAGGAGTTAGTATTATAGACTATTCCCGCTATGCTATGGCATACCCATCATGGGCTGATGGAAGATTTAATGAGATCCATTATAAGCAATTGACTGCTCAAGACTTTGATGCCAAGAATCTTTTTGAGTGGAAGCTAACGAAAAATCTGACTTCTTTTGATGCATTGATAACTCACTGGGAAAGTGGAGAGCCATATACTAGTCTTGTATCCAGCTATATTCTGAATAATTTGAATACCTATGGTGATTCACAGAAAAGGCAATTGGAAGAAAGAGGAATAATAAATTCTAATTCAATTTTTAAAAACGATCTCAAAAATGGGGTTATACCCTTTTACACCTTTCATCAATATAAAGAGGATTCAGCTAAGTATCAGTTGATCCAAGAGCATATTGAATTTAAGATAGGTTTGAGAGCAATACCTTATGAAGAATTGAAATATTTTTATGAATATAAGCTGATCCCTGAAAATAAAATAAATGATTATTGTCTTGTAAATGGGATAAAGAGTCCAGTTCCCGTCCCTAATGAAATGGTTGCCATTCCAAATGACTTATGGACAAATCCAGTAGTCATGTTAAATCGCACAGACTGCGTTTTAATTGGGAATACACAAGCTGGGAAAACGATGTTTCTGGCATCGTTAATAAAATATTGTGAAAGTATAGGAAATCTTTCTTACAATACAATGAACAATAAAGGCTCCGTTTATGGAAATATTCTTACGAATGCGATAACCAATGGAAGACTAATAAATTATACTCCCCCAGAAGAATTTTTAACTCTTGCTTTGGATTTTAGGATAGAAGTTTCTAGTAAGAATTTGTGGGGTCGAAATCAAACTATTGTAAAAGCTCCAATTAATCTCATAGAGCTTTCTGGAGAAGCTTTTAAAAGGACTTTTAGTTCTTATGATGAAAGTGGCATTCCAACGAATATTCGAGAGGCTATATTCAATACGAATAACAATCCTAAAGTTTATATTTTTACAATTCCTGTAAATGAGCAAGAAATTATGATCCAGACATCTAGCGGCCCTATGTCTGTAAATGCACAAGGTTTTTACAACTTTTTTATTGACTATTTGCAGAAAATAGGCAAGATGAAAGAGGTTGTAGCTCTTGCATTGGTTTTTACGAAGTGGGATTTGTATCGAGATGGAGATAAGCATCATTTTTTGAATGAACGTTGTTTAAATTTAAAGAATACATTGCAAAATTTAGTAAATCAGAATAAAAATATTAAAGCTGCTTACTTTACACATAGTCTAGGTAAAGTTAATGATACGAATAGAAGTTATACATATGATTCCGCTGATATGGCAGAAATATACAATTGGTTGATGCAAGTAATACCTTACCAAAAATAAGAAAAATGAACAAGATAATAGATCGTACGAAACATGGAGTTCTGGTTTATGGGACTTGCAATGGATATATGGAATTTGCATTTGAGAATTTGGAATCTCCTAGTTATTCCCATGATTTAATGGACATTTCTGAGACTTTCTTTTTGCGTGATATAGGCAAAACTCCAGAGAATACTTTATTTTCTATTACCAATAAGATAGATGCTACCATTTATACAATTTATCAGGGTATTTTGGATGGTAGCAATAGAGATGGTTTCTATGCTATTTCATTATATTACCATGGTCTAAGGCTTGACGCTAATGAAGTATTTGATATTCTTTTGAGTTTTCAGAAGCATTTTAATTTTCATATTGTTGAAGATAATAAAATCCAAAGAACTAAAATTGGCATGATAAAGGGACTTTTTAGTCTTATCCCAAGGATAGATGGAAAGCACTTTCTCATGCCGCCAATAGCGGAGGTCAGTTGGCTAGAACTAGAAAATTTGGGCAATAGAATAAATGGTGAAGTATCTTATTATATTAATCAAGTTTTTAAGGGACATACATTGTTTATTGGTAAAAAAGGACTAAAAAAGACGGATACAATTAATTTTAACAGAATTAATTTGAATATTTCTACTATCTTAGAAGCTGAAGCTATAAAAAAAGTAGATCAAGAAAAAAATACAATAAAAATTAATTTTATTGCAAGTACATTAAATGGAAGAAATGTGCCTGGTAGTTTGTTTGTAAAAATTGATGGAGAAACAAGGGAGTATCGCTCGAATGACTTTCCTATTTCACTAGAGATTTATTCTCAAGATGAGAATTCTATGATCAGATTTGATTTTGTCCCTCATGATACAAAAATCTACAAAGAAGAAAATAAAACAGTATCTTTTCTTGAATTGAAGTCCAGAAGCTTCAAAGAATATTCCATGACGATGAAGGAAAATTCTTCATGGAAAATAAAAATTAATCAATGGGCTCAGATTAGTGGTCTTAAGATTACATACAATGGGGTGAATATAAATCATCAAAATGGTGAAATTGTAATCTATGAAAAACAAGGGGCGGGTAAATTAATCATTTCTTCTCTTTCTCACAAGGAAAAAGAATTAGGCTTGGATAAAACCAATATAGATAGAATTGAAAGTGTAATTTTAGAACCCTTAGTGACTAACAGAAAATCAAATTCTAATAAAAGCTCAAATCATGAAATTAAATCTGGAGAGGGAAATTATAGAATTTCAAAAACTCTGCGGCTAGTAATAATTATTTCAATCATCTTATTACCTGTTTTGGTAGCCTTGTTGTATAATTCTAACACAGAACCAAAAATTACTTGCGAAACATTAGTAATAGGGCAGTCAGGTTTTGATGAATTTTGTAGAGATAATATAAATTGCTATAAATGTAAAAATGAAATTCCTGGTGAACCAGTTGAAGAAAAAAAACGAAAAGATTCTATAAGACAAAAACAAATAGAAGATAGTATAGCAGCATTATTAGGAAAAGATACTAATACAGTTCCACTTGTGGGAAATAAAAGTGCAACTACTAGTAATTCAACAACTCTTGAAAATGTTAAAGACAAAAAAATTACAAAACCGAGAAGAATCTCTTGTGATAATTTAAATGATTATTCTAAGACAGATAAAGAGAATTTTTGTAAAAAGGATGGAAACTATAGCTGTGAAAAATGTGAAGTCACATGCAATAACTTTGATTATAGGCGTCCTGAAGAAAAAGAAAAATATTGTCAATATATTATAGATAATAATAAAAAGAAATGTGATAAATGCCCATCTAAACAAGGAGATAGTCCAAATAATCAGCCCAAAGCAGATAAGTCAAATAAGAATTGTGATGGACTAAATGGTTCCAATACTGAAACATTAAAGAAAGCGTGTAAAGAAGCAAATTTTGAAAGATGCGAAAAATGTAAAGATTTTATAAATAAGAAATGATGTTGAGAGAAAAGATTAGAGTTGCAATCGGTAGTTTGATTTTAATTGGTAGCTTTTTAATTTATATATTTTCTAATATGAATATTGAAGAAGCATATCATCAACCTGAATCTCCTATCTCTATTTCGAGAAAGCATATAAGAGATAGTATTGAAAAATTAGAAGAAAAGGCTAATGATCAAGTTCCATCTGGTGAGAATATAAGTAGACCTACTAGAGATTCAGCAATTCTTGAAAGTCCTAAAGACAAAAAAAGTGAAAAACCGAGCCGTATCTCTTGTGATAATTTAAGTAGTTATTCTAGGACTGAAATTAAAAATTTTTGTGATAAAGAGAAAAACTATAGTTGTGGAAATTGTAAAGTCACATGCTATAACTTCCATGATAGGAGTCCTGAAGATCAAATTAAATATTGCCAATATATTATAGATAATAATAAGATTCCATGTGATAAATGTCGAAATAAGTCGACGAATACAGCCAGTCCTTCAACAGATACATCGCCAACTGAAGTTTGCAATGAATTGGTAGGTAAAGAAGGAGAATTGAGAAATTTGTGTAAAGCAAAAAAGTATATATCTTGTCCAAATTGTAATAAAAAATAATTAATTGATATACCAATGGATCGCAATGTAAAAATTTCAGTAATAGTATCTTTATCACTTATGCTGTTGGCCATTTTGTATTTATTTACTCAATTAAAAACTGATAATGAGCCAGCCAATAAAAGTAATCCAGATTCTACAGTACCATTTTCGGAGAAATGCAATAATTTTAGGAGTTTAGTTTTTAACAATCCTATTGATCTGCAAGAATCTATTCATAATTTAATAAAGGATTTGGAAGACAATAAGGAAAAAGCTGCGAATTATCATCAAGATAAAGAAATATTAATGTCCTCCATTACGGGGCATTTATATCCTTTGATAGAATCTAATTGTATGAAATCAGAATACAATGGGGATTATATAAAATGTACAATAGCACTTATGGAACTCGTTCATAAAAATAGATCTTTTTTAGTATCTGGTGATGTGGAAAAACTTGATCAGTATAAGGCCTCCGTCCAATTATACAATAAGTGTATTAAGCTGCAGAAAGAAAAATTGGATAATTTGGCCTCAGCATACGATGAGAGTATTCATGATCTATATACTACAACTTATGATAGTTATATTTTGGATAATTTACTCAGTAGAAACCAAAAGTTATCTTCAGATCTGAGTGAGTGGAAGGATGATTTTGAAACATGGGAAGAATTGGAAAAATTTCTATTAAATACTTACTTTAATGAGAATACGAAACATTATGAACTGAATGAAAAATTTAAAAAACTTAAGAGTATTTGTGAAAGACTAAATAATGATAGTGAATTTGCGATGTACCTTCATTACAGAGCTGAAATTTGTAATAGGACAGAAGAAATTAAGAAAGTAATAGAAAATATTGTGAATAGTTCTGAAGTAGCAAAATAAGTGATGAGCCGTTTTATTATCATATTATTCTTTAGTGTCCATTGTTTGCTAGGACAAGATACTTCATTTCTAGCGCATAAGTTATCAGCTCCCAAAAAGTACAGCGATTCTATTCTAACAATGAAGAACAAGATAGATTCTATGAGCTCAAAATTAACAATGGAGCTAAGAAAATATCCAGAGTTAAATATGAAGAAAAAAGCAAATGGAAATATAGTATATATAGAGCGGATCAAGAGGGATAGTTTGCTGAGTTACCAAAATACTTATAGAAGTTCAATTACGCAATATGACTCTACTGTAAGATTCGTGAAAAGAATAGATTCTTTATTAAGGAATGTGGACAGGTTAAAAAAAGAAAATGAGAAACTTTTACAAGAAAAGAAAATGTACTTCTCAAATGAATATAGCAATGCCAAAAGATTGGCTTCGCAGAGTAATGAGGAGATGGCTTTGCAGAAATTTCATTTATTGAATCTCTTTTTTATATACCAAGATAGCTTTATCGCTTTGCTCAATCTTCCATTTAATAAGGATACATTAACAAATATTATATTAGCAATTAAAAAGAAAAAGGAAAAGCAATGGGAACACGAAATAAAAATCTTATGCAGTAATAATAAAAAATTAACTGGAGAATCATATTTGCAATATTATTCAAGGCGTATTGAAGAGTGTAGAAAAGTATCAATCACCCTGGATAGTTTAGAGAAATTCAGCATAAAATCGGATATAAAAAATTCACCGATTGTGAATTTCGAGTTATTGCATAAACGAACGAAAGACTTCTCGGTGTTGAAGGATGCATATAGTCTTATAAGCGGAAACGAAGGTAGGCTTACTTGTGATCATTTTTCAAATATCTATAATGGTTTGCACTCCGTTAGTGATTCTTTATTTATTAAAGAAAAAATGGAGCTTATTTCATTAATGGATTGTTTTCCAAAAGAGTGGGATAATTTTAATTCGAGTAAAAATGTTTTGGGTAAAAAACCTTTGGAACTGGAGAGTAATTTTTCTAAATATCCAATTTTATACAATAATAAAATATTGGACAGTGTGAGAGGGGAAAGCTGTTTTGATAATTTTAAATGTCGCAATAAATAATATGAGATACATAGTTTTTATAACAATATATTTTGTTTCTGTATATACCATCTATGCCCAGAAGCAAAAAGGGAAATTAGTAACAACAGAAGCCGATTCAATTCAATTAATAAAATTAAAATCCGAATTCGATTCCCTTTTATGTCTCAATAGTAGGTTAAAACTTATAAATAATATTTCAGATTCAATCCAGATTTTTAGATTAAAAAATGATTCTATGCTTGGAAAATTGAAAATTCTCAATATTCATGTAGATTCTATTCAGAAAAATCTGAAAAAAATTGATACTTCTTATGTGTACAATAGTAACAGACACTTAGGTAAGGCAATTGATTCTTTAGTAGTACATTTAATTTTGCAAGAAAATGACTTTTATAGACAGCTTTCTGTTGCTAGACCAACAGATACGTTCTGTTTAGAAACTATAAAGTTTAGCTATGAGTTTTTACCGAAACTATTATCTTATTATTTTAATTATGGTGATGAATATTCTTTGAATGCAAATAAAGCAAAAGTACAAGAATTGTTTAATTTATATTGTAATTGTGATAAAAATTATTTAAAAATAGTACAAAAGACTTTTTTGAATGCCGAAACTAATAATGAACTATGGAGAACTTTAAATTTACTTTTGTCCATGGATATTTCAAAATGTGATTAATTATGGCTGATATTGCTAAGACAAGAAGAGATGAGTTAGTGTACAGATTGTCTCAGGATCAAATTGCTGTGCATACGCGTTTGAAGAATATAGATCCAGAACTGGGATATATATTCCTAAGACCTCGTCTGGAAGGAGACTATATTTATTGGGAATTTGAAGACAGGAACGTTTTTTTTGAACATATTACGCCATATACTAGGTTATCCATTGAAGATTTAAGTTTAGTACAGCAAAAGTTAAATGAGATTAAGCAAACAATACAGCAAAATGGGGATTCTAAGAGTATATTGGATATACCATCTTTGGATTGTATTCAATTGGCAGATACAAATGTAGGTAAGAAATTAATGATTCACGCTTGGGGGTATTTACCCTGGGATAATTCAAGAGGAACAAGTATCATAGACATAAAAGTTCCATTGGTGGAATATGTGGATATCAAAGTAAAATTGGACTACTGGGATAATCGTCCAGCTATCAATAAGCCTATCTCCGTAATAGACAATGCTTATGAGACGAGTCACATTACTAATGGTAACGGAGAGATAAATTTGGGAAAACATCTTGTAGGGAAGGAACTGACATTGCAATGGGTGCCAGGAAATAAGATAATGATTCAAGCGAATCGAGAGAATTCATTTTTTACCTATACCATACCGTTTTATACAGATGCAACTATTAGAGTATTAGATTCCACTTCTAGATCTAGGATTAGTAATTATAAATTATCTATGTATATTGATGGAAATAAATCACTCTTTGTGTCTGACGAAGATGGATTTGTTTTTTTAAAGAACATAGAGGCAGGTAAGACAATAGAAGTTTCAGATGGTAAAATAAATAATAAATATTTCATAGAGAATGATGACAATAATTTTGAATTTATAATAGAGTCTGAGAGAGATAAACTAGAAGTTCCAGGAGATGAACCTTTGATTAAACCTCCACTAAATGACTCTGAGAGAAAAGTGAGTTTTACAGTGTTAGGCTTGAATGGAGAAGCTTTAATCGATTATAAATTAGATATCCGACAGTCAAAAAAAATTATCAATACAGATGTAGATGATAAAGATCCAACATTAAGATATTTATCAGAGAAAGCAATAGATTTTAATGCTGCTTCCGAAGGATTAGTTTCTATAACTGAAGCTAGTAGAATTTCGGATTATATCTGTAAGTTTAGAACAAAGCCAGATGTGTACCACTATAGCTTCCAAATCCAAAAGAAAAGAAATTGGATGTGGCTACTTTGGTTATTGGCTGCTTTACTGCTGTTACTAATTCCATTTAATAAAGATATTCAAATAAAAGTTGTTGATGAAAATAAAATAGGAATATCCAAAGTTCAAGCTCATATAAACTATCAATATCATTCACTTTTTCATTTTAAGAAACTGAAATTTTTTACAACAGATTCTATTGAAAGATCTAGTATTACAGATCAACAAGGGGAAGCTAAATTTAGTAACAATCCTACAACATTATTTGATTTTATTTTCAAATTAAAACGAAATGCTAAAATCACTATTTTCCCAGATTCCACTTGTTTTGAAAATACAACCGCACTTATTAAGTTTTATAAAATTAAGAGACAACATGAAATACTAGTAAATCGTAAGCTAAGAGACTATGAAATTTTGGTATTAGAAAAAAGGACTATGAGACCGATAGAAAATGCCAGTGTCGTTTTCAAAAATTCTACCGAAAATGCTATCCAGTTTGAAACGAATGAGAAGGGTAAAGTTTTATTCAAAACTCTAGATGTGTGTTCTATTGCCCAAGAGATATATGCATATAAGTTTTACAATGATTATGATACACTGTATAGTAATATTTTAGAAGATGTAAATTTTGTAAACAATTTTACTGATACATTGTATATATACGAGCCAGAGCCCTGTAGAGATGTATTGGAAAATGGCAGAAGTGAAGGAGAAAAAATTTTGCTTTCAACTCCAAACGCTAATAAATATTATTCTATAGAATATAATTTTAGTGTTATACCAGATAGATTGACTATTCGTGCATTTCCAAGTAATGATCTAATTTATGATACAGGATTAAAAAGTGGTATAGGTTATTATCGTTTTAAACCTTCGGAAGTGTGTAATGGCTGTAAGATAGTTTATTTGCAAATAGAAACAATCGATCCAAACACTCAATGGACATATTTTTTTAAATGTATAAATAATTAATTTTAAGCAAGTATGAGTAGTATTTTTCCAAACAATGTAGAAAAAAATAGTAGAAACAGCAATCAGAAAAGTTTGATATTTGCGCTGTTGTCACTATTAATTTTACTTATTAGCTTATTTTATTTTTTGAAGATAGAAAAAAAATCATATTTTGCAGATTTAGATAAGGATGGTTATGGTAATAAATCAGTATTTATAGTAGCAAAATTTAAACCTTCAGGCTATGTATCTGATAGTTCAGATACAGATGATAGCAACCCTTGTATTCCCGATAGTGCTAAGTGTTCTAAATCACTAGGTGGAACAAACCCACCAGGTAGTACAAGCACAGGAATGGGAATAAACACTGGAAGTGGAACAAACCCACCAGGGGGAACAAGCGCAGGAATGGGAGTGAAATCAGGAATGGTAACAGGTGCAGCAGGTGGTTCTATTAGTCCCAATGAAAGGATTTTTTATTTAGATCAAGATGGTGATGGATTAGGAGATAAAAACCTAAGTATGAAATCTTTGCAGCAACCTGATAAATATGTAACAAATTTTATTGATGAATGTCCAAACAGAAAAGGTGATCATGGAAGTTCTAACGGTTGTCCTAGTTTAAGTATTAAGGGAGAAACTATTTCTTATTTAGCGGAGTATTCAGATTTAAATGTTGAGTACAATGATTCAAAGGATTCAGATCAAATCAAATGGAAAGGCTCTGATGAATTAAAATTTCAGTATGATGTTGGAAAAGAAATAAAGTATCAATCTGGTGTAGTAGGTAAATATAAAGTGGAGGCTAGCGTTGAAAACACCCAAGACAATTTTAGATCAAAAGCATCATTAGAAGTACAAGTTAAGATAAAAGATGACCATTTGGCAAAAGAGTTGATGAACCTGGCAGAGTATGGAAATTTTCTATTGATGAATATTAATGATCTAAAAAGTAAAAGAGATAAAAGCATTTTAAATATTGAGAAACATATAGAAAATGAAGAAATTAAATTAACTAAAAGATCTAAAAGTAGCGGTAATTTTAAGATTACTTACAAGGATTATATCGCAGAATTAATGTCAGCAAAAAGGAGTAATGATACTCACATAAGAAAAATTACGATTTCTAATATACAATATCATGAATCTACTGGAAAAATAATTTCATTTACATATGAGAATAATTAGAATACTATTGATAATAATTTATAATTTATTATTCTTAGATGTCTTTTGCCAAAAAATGCACAAATATGAATTGGATTCAACAGAAAGAGAATCTTTTAAGCAAGAAGCATTTCATAAGTATATAACATTTTTTGAATCAACTTTAAATATTATCGATGGAAGATTGGATATTAATGATAGATATAGATCTAAATGTGTAATGACTAATTTATTTGAGAACTCAAATACAACCGTTACAGATATACTTAAATCAAAGGATCCTGTAATTTATAAAATTCATAATTATACAAACGAACTTTTTATTGAGTCACCAAAAATGCCATTGTTATATAAAAAGTTTAAATATGATACAACATTTAGTTTTAAAGAAGCAAATTATAAAGGATTGAATGTTGACACCGATAAAAAAGCCTACAAAATATATTTTGGGGAAATGTTTGTTTTGGAAAAATTAATAAACAGTGTAAATATTCCAGGAAGCCTTTTGAATGATCCAACTTTTAATGCATACGAAGAAGGTGTACTTAAAGAAGTAAAATTTAGGATTGGGCACGATCAAAACAAGAACTATGATTTAAAAATAGAAGGAATTAAAATTATTCCAAAGGAAAACAAGGCCTATAATTACCAAGAAATAGTAGATAGAATTAAGAAATCACCCTTTCCATATTCTGACAAATCTGAAGAAATGTATATAGAAGCATTGAAAGATACTATAAAACAGAGAGATTGGGAGATTGATACTTCAAATTTTAAAGGGGATTCTGCTCTACTCAAAAAATTGGAGACGGCAGAAGATAAAATAGAATTACCAAAGTACCAAAATCCAAGAGCAATCGATGTGTTAATTCCAGGCTATGGCCATATGCGTTATGGTATAAATAAATCATATAGAATTTTCAAAACAGCAACTTATAGTAGTTTATTTATAGGTTCTACTGCATTTGCAATTTATAATAAAATAAATGCAAATAATGTGTATAAAGAGCATATTAGTGCTATTTCTTTCAGAGAATCAAGTAAGAATTATAGTAAAGCCAATCAATATCATAAGAAGTTCATTGTTAGCACAGGAGTTGCAATAGGAACTTTTATTGCCAATGGAGTACACATTTATTTCTCTCATCAAAAACAACAAAAAAGGATTCAGGAAGCTATGAAAAATAGAAGAAATTCTTTATCTATTTTAGATAAAGGCAGAAAATATGTCCCAGATATTGGTTTTGACGGTAATTTATTATTTTCATGGAAGTTTTAGATATATATATGAAATTTTTAAAAAGATATAGAATTGTTTATATGGTGGTACTCTTTATTCATGGAAGTTGTAATATAAATAAATGGGACCTCCCTGATAAATCCAACGAAAGCATTCCAAGTTATGCTATAAGCATTAGTCAGTTTCCGTGCATTGATGAATTTAAAACTTCTATTTTTGCAGAGGATGATTCTAGATATATTACTTGTATTGAAACTCCAACTGGAAAAATTCAGATGATTAGAATCCAACAGGATTTTGATAATGAACAATGGACAGCAAATACTAGTTTACTTTTGGAATGGGAAGGAAAGGATCTAAAGGGTATAGTTGAATTTGAGGAGCAATATGTTGTTCTTTATAAGAAACCACAGGGAATTCAAACACTTGCTTTAATTGATAAATTCACTTTGAAAAAGGATTTTACACAGTTTAATGAATTTATAGATACTTCTTATAACAAGGTAAATGCTACTAATTTTCATGCTTTAACTGTGCAAACTCAAAATAAAGAAATTCTGCTTTTTGGTGAAGTTAGCAGTCAAGGAACCAGTTACTCTGCTGTGTTAGCATTTGACATGAATTTAAACCCAATTTGGATTAAAACATATTTAAAAAATGCAGTAGCATTAGATATTACATGTGCAGAAAATGATTCATTTTTACTTATTCAAAAATACAAAAATGAATTAAATTTAATACTAGATGACTCTAAAAGCAATGATTATAGAAAATATGTACTTGCTATCGACACCTCTTTTGTAAATTTAGAGATGTATCAAAAAAATGAAAATGTTTATCTATTGTCCACTAATATTATAAAGCAGATAAGCTCTTTATTTACCCTTCATTTAACGAATAAAAGTGCTTTCGTTGAGGATGTGAAAGCATACCCTGTTACGATAATATCAGGTATTTTAGATGGTGATCAGGTTATATGTTCTGGTATAATTGATAGTCTTGGAAAAACTCCAAAAGCTTTTGTTACCAATGTAAGATTTGGTAGCTCAGATTGGTGTAATATATTTGACAATGCCAATTTTGAGAGACCTTTGTCGGTTCTAAAAGCAAAAGGAAAGGGGTATTTGTTTTTTTATATAGCCAAGCAAGGAAACCAGTATTTTCCATTCATAGTTCGGACAGATGCTGAGGGAGCTACTTTTGATAATGCTTTTAATTTTAATTGTCTATGAGAAAATTAATTTTATTATTTAGCTTTTTAGCACTTTTTTCTATTGAGAATAAGTTATATTCTTTTAATTTTTTGTTTTCAGATACAATACAATCTAAATTGGACACAATTCTCTGTTCCGCTTTTGGAAATCCAATTGCTTTTTATCCTAAATATGATTCTACTCAATATCGCTTTGAGTGGCAAGATGATATTGGGAATAGAATTGTTGCAACAGATTATATTGTTACCAATTCTAAAATTTTAATTTTATTCGCCATTCCTTTTGATGCAAATAGAACACTATACATAGACACTTTAAATGTCAAATTTCATGTTTTTCCTGAAATAAATTTAGTTTTGGATTCAATAAAATGCTTTAATGGTGATTCAATATCTATTGTTGATAATTCAAAAGTTTATGGCTCATTTAATAAAGCATTTTTTTCAGATGAAAATAATATGTTTTATGAATCATTAACTCGTGGCCTAAAATTTTATGTGACCAATGGTGATACTATTACTAGGTACTGTAAATATACTACTGAGGGATGCCCAGAAATTATTGATACTTTTCAGTTGGCTACTAAATTTACACCTATAATAGATTTTCAGAGCGACTTAGTTTGCTTTGGTGATTCTACAACTATTTTTAATAAATCAGTTTTTGATTCGAAAAAAGCTATTATTGATTTTGAAATTATAGAATTGGGGAGCAGATTTAGTACTTTAAATGACTTTAAATTGTTTGTTCCACAGAATGGAGGAAAGCAGAAACTGTATATAAAAATTAGTCAAGAGTCTTGTTCTAGTTTTGATTCAATTGTGATTTCAAATAAATTGAAACCGGAATCTTTATTTACTCCTATAAAGACTTGCGAAAATGAGTATTTATCTTTTGTAAATGGTTCAATAAATGTTCTCCCAAACTCATCTTATTTACTAAGAATAAATAATATAAGTACTAGTCATCAAAATTTTAGATTAACTGATACATTAAAAGATGGTGCGTACAATTATTCCTTTGTTGTAGATAATTTGAATGGCTGTTTTGATACTTTTTATTCGGTGCTGCAAATAGATAGCGTTACTTATGTGGATTTTTCTATACTTGATAAAGGATACTGTGAAAAACAAGATACAATTTCTTTGATGGGGTCAGAAAGGGGTGGTTTGTTTAGCGGTTTATTTGTTACAGATTTAAATCAAGGTAAAGGCCAGTTTATTCCAAGCTTTCCAACTAGTAATATAAGTGTAAGCTACGAGTACACAAACTCTTTAGGATGTACAGATAAAGTAACTCAACAAGTAGACACAATTTACCCTAAACCAAAAATTAGCATTTCTGGATTAGATCCTGCTTATTGTGAGAAGGATCCACCTTCTACACTTCGTTTAAATCAAACTATCATTCAAAATTCAGTTTATAAAATTTATTTTAATGGTGGTTTAGTTGACACAATAATTGGATTGATTTATATTTTTAATCCCAGCATTCCTGGAAATTATCAGGTAAATAATTTTTATACTGATCAGCATTCATGTTACAATGATACAACAATCAATACCACTGTGAATCCTTTACCTCGGGTTCAACTAGACTCAATAAAAATTATTAGCCCAGGGTCAACTCTATTAGTTGGAAACCAATTTGGGGTAGAAAATGATGTAAATTATATTTGGAGCAATGGTGATACAAACGCTTTTACAACATTGAGCCAACCAGGAATTTATACATTGTATGCATTTAACAATAATACAGGGTGTAGTCTTCAAGATTCGATTGAAATAGTATTAGACACTGTTAAAGTTAATCGCATAAATATTGTTAAATTTGGCCCTAATCCAACATCTAGTTTATTAAATATTAATACTTTTATTCAAATAGATGGAATTGAATTATTGTCTATCAATGGTTTGAAGCAGAATTTAAATGGAATTAGTAGATGGAGTACGGATAAAAGTGGTCAATTAACTATCGATTTAAGTGCTCTTCAAAATGGAGTTTATTGCTTAATAATACCAAATTTTGCAAGACTTTTAGTTTTGAAGACTTAATTATTCACTTACTATTTAATATGTATTTGTTTTGATTAGTATTAAGCTGAATCATTCACCCCTACGTCCCTTCTCCCCCAATAAAATCAGACCCCCACTTCCATATCTTGCGTACAATGATCCTTTGAAAGTCTGATATTTCCTTATCTTTGTTGTCAACCAAACAGATCTATTGAATGCTCACCAAAACCTATGCTGCAGCTGTACAAGGTGTAGATGCCAGAACAATCACTGTAGAGGTCAATGCAGGTGGAACAGTAGCCTTGGGCAAGGTCAATTATTACATGGTAGGACTTCCCGACAATGCCGTCAAAGAAGGGTATCAAAGAATAGAGGCCGCAGTCAAAAATAAAGGCTATCAGTTCCCTCGTGTGAAGCTTGTGGTAAATCTTGCTCCGGCAGATATCCGCAAAGAAGGATCTGCCTATGATCTTCCCATTGCTATAGGCATTATGGCCTCCACCGGTCAGCTCCAACCACAACTTTTGGATCAATACATGATCATGGGCGAACTGAGTTTGGATGGTGGACTTAGACCCATCAAAGGAGTGCTTCCTATTGCCATACAGGCTCGTAAAGAAAAATACAGAGGCATCATCATTCCCAAAGCCAATGCTCGCGAAGCCGCTATTGTCAATCAACTTGATGTCATCGGAGTAGAAGATTTTCATGAGGCCGTCCAATTTCTCAATGGCGAGCTTCCTATCCAACCTACCATTGTCGATACCAGAGAAGAATTTGCTTACACTCAGAATAAATATGCCAAAGATTTTTCTGATGTCAAAGGTCAAGAAAACATCAAACGAGCACTGGAGATAGCCGCCGCAGGTGGACATAATGTCATCCTCATAGGCCCTCCCGGTGCAGGCAAAACCATGCTGGCTCAAAGACTGCCGGGAATCTTGCCCCCACTCAGTTTGAACGAGGCTTTGGAGACTACAAAAATTCATTCTGTAGCCGGGATTTTGGCAGGCAACAACGGCCTTGTTTCTGTGCGACCATTCAGATCGCCTCATCATACGGTAAGTGATGTAGCTCTTGTCGGCGGAGGGTCCAATCCCAGTCCCGGAGAGATTTCTCTGGCACACAATGGAGTATTGTTTTTGGATGAACTTCCCGAGTTCAAACGCGCTGTTTTGGAAGTTCTGCGGCAGCCCATGGAAGAGAGAAGGGTGACGATTTCGAGAGCCAAAATCTCAATAGATTATCCGGCCAATTTTATGCTCATTGCCTCTATGAATCCCTGCCCCTGTGGTTTTTACAATCACCCCGAAAAAGAATGTGTCTGTGGCCCCGGTGTGGTCAAAAAATACCTCAGTAAAATAAGCGGCCCTCTGTTGGACAGAATAGACCTGCATGTGGAGGTCACACCTGTTTCTACGCAAGATCTTATGGAAACAGAGCGAACTTCAGAGAGCTCAGAAGATATACGATCAAGAGTAGTTGTAGCTCGTACAAGACAGGAAGAGAGATATAAAGAAATTCCCGGTTTGCACAGCAATGCGCAGTTGAGTTCCAGCATGGTTCAAGATATTTGTCAGATCAATGCCGCAGGAGCAACACTGCTCAAAGCAGCTATGCAAAGGCTGCAACTTTCTGCTCGCGCATACGACAGAATTCTAAAAGTATCGCGCACTATAGCCGACCTTGCAGACAGCGATGAGATCAAAATCGAACACCTTGCAGAAGCTATTCATTTTAGAAGTTTGGACAGAGAAGGATGGGCAGGTTGATCAATAAAAATACCGTGTTCAAAAAACTTCATGTCGAGTTTCATTTTCATGAAACAGAATGGCCGCATTTTTCTTCAAAACAAATTACTCAATGGATTCAATCCATTGCACGAACTTCAGAAAAACCACCCGGAAATCTGAGCTATGTATTTTGTACCGATGAGTATCTGCTCAAGATGAATCGAGAATTTTTGCAACACAATTATTACACCGACATCATCACTTTTCCGCTGCATGATCAGAAGTTGGAAGCAGAGTTGTACATTTCTTTGGACAGAGTAAAAGACAATGCCAAAACTCTTGCCATTGATCCGGAAGACGAGCTTCTCCGAGTGATCATTCATGGAGTTTTTCATCTTATGGGATATGGCGACAAGACCAAAAAACAACAAGCTCAAATGCGCAGTCTCGAAGATGAAGCAATCCAAAAATACAAACAGCTCTATCTCCAACAGTCCACTTACTATGATCAGGTGTATGATGTGGTTCGGATGATTCCTCGAGGCAAGATTTGCACTTACGGTCTTATCGCAGACTTTCTTCATTTAGGTTCGGCGAGAATGGTGGGCTATGCACTCAATCATCTAAAAAATGGCGCAGACGATATTCCTGCCCATCGCGTGGTCAATGCCAAGGGTGAGCTCTCGGGACGCCATGCTTTCCAAGGACCAAAGACTATGGAAACATTGCTCAAAAAAGAAGGAGTTGAAGTCGAAGACGACAAAGTAACCAACTACAAACAATATCTTTGGATTCCGAAAGAATAAGGAGGAGATGCAGAGATCGAACTCCTGTTTGGTTTGCGGTCCCGCTATCCATTGCGCTGCTGTCGCAGCTCCATTACTATCGGGTCTATGTACTCACCAACCGGGTTTCTGCGTTTGATCACAGATAATCAGAGAAAAATTTACATTGTTGTAAAATGAGAGTTGGATACAATACAAACATCACATCCATCTACCCAAACCTTTCTTGGAGCATCATAAGTTATCTATTTTAGCCCGTTGGTGTTATATAATTCATTGAAAATTCGTTGCTAAGAAATTAGAATAAATTTGTATATTTGCATCACACATTTCTACATTTCAATTATGAATACATACGTTAGGATCATTATTTTTCTTTTTGCATTTCAAAATCTTATTGTTGCACAAAGGGTAACATTCTCCAAAGAGGATATCGTTTTTAATTGGGCAGACTACACAAGTTTTTTGATCTCGGACAATCAAACCCAAATCAGTTTCAGCTCAAAAGCTTCAACAGATCTTTCAGTAAATTACAGACTTGAGCCGGTTCGAAAAAGTCAAAGTTGGGTAGAAGAGCGATTTGCCATCCAAAACGCCCGAATTTTATCTCCATTTTCCGGCATCCTTAATTTATTCAGCGGTCAATGGAATTAAAAACTGTCTGTCAATATAAATCCGGATTTTTTGTCCTGTGTTTCGGATACGAGTTTGTACAATTTAATTTTGGAAGATCCGGGTCATTCTATTGATACCATAAAAGTCAAGATTATTATTAATCTTAAACCAAACCCTAAGATCTTTTTGGTTAATAATGACTATTTTACACTGTTGGAAGATACATTACAGAAGTCAAGCATGAAAGCCGGGTTGTTCGCTTCTTCATCCTATCCAAATTCCAATTTTTGCAGAACAGATTCTTTTCATTTAC
Source organism: Saprospiraceae bacterium UBA3362 (assembly GCA_002360455.1). Taxonomy (GTDB): domain Bacteria; phylum Bacteroidota; class Bacteroidia; order Chitinophagales; family Saprospiraceae; genus Vicinibacter. The sequence continues at coordinate 21,774 of DEQQ01000008.1, read as the reverse complement.
GCTGTCAAATCAACACGATCAATCCTGCATGGAATCTGAGCGGGGTTGCAGATTATTCTGATCTCAAAATTGCTCTTAGTAGTCAGCTGGATGCCTTGTTCAAAGTGAAATTAAGTCATTCGGGAACAACTATATCTCGCGCTATGGTTTTCAAAAGTTTGAATTTTAATAACCATAATGGATATTTTGAATTCAAAACTACAACTTACCACGATATGGACTCTGCAGGAACAAGACAAGAGGCAATCATAGGATTCAGAGTTTGTATCAAAGATAAAAGAGAAAAAATATTTTTGAACGATCCAAGCATCCGGTATTGTGAAGGCGACAGAATAATGCTGGATTTAGACAGATCAGCGTTTTCTAATATTATGGTAGAAAACGTGGTCAGTGACAGCTTTATCATTGCAGATAAGGATTACAAAACCTTGACGGCTATAGATCAGTACGGATGCACCGTAAGGGATACTTTGAGCATCGACATCAAAAGACCAAACAAAGAAAAACTCTGCTTGGTGACCTTGGATTCATTGACCAATAAAAATGCAATTATTTACGATAAAACTCTGGCTAAAAATACAAAGTCTTACAGAATTTATAAACAGGGCTCAGTGCTCAATCAATATGAACTGATCGCAGAAAGAGCCTTCAGCGAGCCTAATATTTTTATTGACAACAGCAGCCAGCCGGATGCCTATACAGAATACTACAAAGTCTCGGCTGTAGATAGCTGCGATAATGAGTCCGTGCTTTCTGAGTTTCACAAAACGATGCACCTTTCTGTATCACAGGGACTGAACAATAAAATTGAGCTGAGGTGGGATCCTTATGAAGGCTTGACTTATCCTTCTATCAATATCTACAGAGGTACCGATAGAACGACTTTGAATCTATTGTCTTCAAGACCGGGAAATTCCATAAGTTATACCGAGGTCTCTCCTCCGGGTGGTCTGTTGTATTATCAGTTGGAGATCGTTGCGCCCAATGTTTGTGAGATCAAAAGGTCCAATGATTTTGTGGTCAGTTCAAAATCCAACATTGAGAGAGGAATGACAACGGCTGTAGAAAAAACGCACAGATCGAACTATGATGTACAGAGAATAGCTTCCAAAACTTTTCGATTTGCTGTTTTGGATGGGGATGAGAATTCTTTGCTCATGATTTATGATGTTCTTGGACATGAAATTTATCGAGCTGTAATAAACAATACAATTACAGATATAGATCTTAATCATTTGCCTGTTGGAGTACTTAGTTTGAAATATCGTGGTCGTGTGTCTAAAATATTAAATTATTAAGTTTTTTTATTTTACACCATTATTGCAGGATTAAGCAACAGCGAGAATTCTAATTTCTTTTTGAAAGACATAAAGTAGATCTTAAGCAGGTCTGTACCCAATGCCTGAGCTGCCCGGAGGACGCCACCGAAGGTGGCGCTGCGAGGCAGGGAACTCCGCAGGGGTGCGACCCAAGCTTTGCTTGGGGCAGGCCCTGATCTTCCACTCCTTTTAGCTTGTTTTCATTGGCTGTAAAGTTAATTTCAGAAAGAGTGAATTTCAGTGTGCCATAAGGTAATTCATAAGCATCGAAATGGAAATTATGCCTTAATTTTACCCCTTCAACTTAATGTATAATGTACAGAACTGTAACTTGCGGAGATCTTAGAATAACACATGTATCTCAATCTGTGACCCTTGCGGGATGGGTACAGAGCAGTAGAAACTTGGGTGGAATGACCTTTATAGATCTTAGAGATCGTTATGGGATTACTCAGCTGGTATTCAATCTTGAGGACAACGAAGAACTTTGTCTTGCTGCTCGAAAACTGGGGCGAGAGTATGTCATCCAGATCAAAGGCACTGTTCGTGAGCGAAGTGCAAAGAATGCCAACAGACCCACAGGAGATGTCGAGATTCAAGTTACTGAGCTGGTGGTACTCAATGCTTCTTCGGTTCCACCATTTACTATAGAGGATGAAAGTGATGGGGGCGAAGAGTTACGAATGAAGTATCGTTATCTTGACATCAGGAGAAATCCTGTGAAAGAAAAGCTTTTGTTTAGACATCAGATTGCATTGGAGACCAGAAAATATCTTAGCGAATTGCAATTTACTGAGATAGAAACTCCTTATCTTATAAAATCTACGCCGGAAGGTGCAAGAGATTTTGTGGTGCCGAGCAGAATGAATCAGGGACAATTTTATGCTTTGCCGCAATCGCCCCAAACGTTCAAGCAGATCTTGATGGTGGCCGGGATGGACAGATATTTTCAGATCGTGAGATGTTTTCGAGATGAAGATCTTCGTGCAGATCGCCAGCCTGAATTTACTCAGATAGACTGCGAGATGGCATTTGTAGAGGAAGAAGACATCCTCATTACATTCGAAGGATTGATGAAGCATTTGTTCAAGACTATACTCCAAATCGAATTGCCGGATTTTCCTAGAATGAGCTACGATGAGGCTCTGCGCGATTACGGATCGGACAAGCCGGATCTGAGATTTGACATGAAGATTCAGCATCTTAATGATAGTCTGAAGGATAAAGGATTTGCGGTTTTTGATAATGCAGAGTTGGTTGCCGGAATTGTATGCAAAGGCATTGGAGAGAGCTACTCCAATAAGGATATTAATGATCTGACGGATTGGGTTAAAAGACCTCAAATCGGGGCCAAAGGCCTGGTCTATATAAAATATAATCAGGACGGAAGCCTAAAAAGTTCTGTAGGTAAATTTTTTACAGATGAGCAGTTGAAGGAGTTGGCGCAGAAAGTCGGTGCAGAGGCCGGAGATTTGTTATTGATTCTTGCAGGTACCCACGACGCCACACTCAAACAGTGCGGAGAGTTGAGGCTGGAAATGGCCAGACGGATGAATCTGATGAAACCGGGAGAATTTAAGGCTTTTTGGGTCTTGGACTTTCCGCTTTTGGAATGGGATGAAGAGTCACAGAGATTTTTTGCGATGCATCATCCGTTCACCTCGCCATTGCCGCAAGATATGCACAAGCTTAACTCATCCGATAAAGATACTCTGAAATCAATACGAGCAGCGGCTTATGATATGGTCATCAATGGAGCAGAAGTGGGTGGAGGGTCTATTAGAATCCATGACAGAGCGCTTCAAGCGCAGAATTTCAAATTGCTAGGATTTACAGAAGAAGAAGCGGAGGCGCAGTTTGGATTTTTATTGGGAGCATTTGAGTACGGAGCGCCGCCACATGGAGGCATTGCTTTTGGATTGGATAGAGTATGTGCCATTATGCAAGGCAGCACATCGATAAGAGACTACATTGCATTTCCTAAGAACAACCAAGGAAGAGATATGATGATTGATGCTCCAAGTGCCCTCGAGCTAAAACAGCTGAACGAACTGGGAGTGAGTGTGATGCAAAAGTGAAAATGTGAATTGCCATTTTGATAAGTTAAAGGCAGGGAGCTATATAAATGGATTGCAGATTAACTCTGCACACGTTTATAAAGATAATAAGCAATAAGTGAAAAAATAATATTGGGAATCCATACCGCAATCCACGGTGCCATGACTTCATTGTTGGCGAAAGTAAGAGAAAGTTTGCTGAGAAAAATATAACAAACCCCAAGAATTACGGCCATAGCTAAGTGAAGACCCATCCCGCCTCTTACTTTTCTACTGGCAATACAAACACCAATAATTGTGAGAATGAGAGTGGTAAAGGGATCGGCTGTACGTCGATGTTTTTCTACCTCAAACAGTCTTGTTATCCCGGATCCTTTTTCTTTTTCTCTCTGAATAAATGAAGATAGTTCAGGAGTTGCCATCATATCTTTTTGGTTGGTTTTGTAAACAAAATCACTGACTAAAAAATTAATGGAGCTATCTATAGACTGGCCTATATGATTTTCATAAGACTCGGTACTGTCCGAGAATCTGCGAATCTCGTAGTCTGAAATTGTCCAAAGATGAGGAGCCGCTTTCCACCGGATCACTCGCGCACGGAGCAGACAAACTAATTTGTTTTGATCAAACTGTTCCAAGCTAAATTCATTGCCGACAGAATCGTGAACTTGAAAATTTCTTATGTGAGCTTTTACATTGGGGGCAACAAAGAAATGAACATTTCTGTCTTTCTCTTTAATGTTGCTTGTTTTGATGTATTTGTTTTCGAACTCTTTGAAAATTTTATTCCCTCTAGGAATGATATAATGATTGCCAATAAGGTGAATCACTGTAAACAATAAACCTGCGATCACAAAAGGGCGCAAAAATCTTGGATAAGAAACTCCCGAACTAAAGATGGGAATAATCTCAGTTTGGGATGCCATTCGAGAAGTAAAGAAAATTACAGTAATCAATGCGTACAATGGGAACAAAAGAGAATTGATCCAGGGAATAAAGTTGGCATAATAATCTCTAAAAATGACCCAAGCAGAGAGATTGTGAGAAAGTAATTTTTCAATTCTTTCGCTTAGATCAAAAACGACAGCAATAATAGAAAGGAGCGCCAAAGTAAAAGTAAATGTACTAACATACTTTTTGATAATATAGCGATCAATAATACTCAACTTCCAATTTTTGCTGTATTGCATCAGAGTTTTTTATTGATTATTTCTAAAATAGCTTTATGCCAAACAGAATAAGTGCCCTTGAGGATTTGTTCTCTTGCTTCGGATACTAACCATAGATAAAATCTTAGATTTTGTAAACTAGCAATTTGTGCAGCAAGCAATTCTTTACTCATAAACAGATGGCGAAGATAAGCTTTACTGTGACTGAGACTGCTATCCAATTGCAATTGTTCATCGATGGGACTAAAATCTTCTTTCCATTTTGCATTTCGAATATGAATGATTCCCTGAGTAGTATACACGATACCATGTCTTGCATTTCTTGTAGGCAGTACACAGTCAAACATATCAATGCCCAGAGCAATGCAGTGCAATAAATTGGCAGGAGTGCCTACACCCATAAGGTAACGAGCAGAATGTAAAGGCATGAGCTCGGTAGAAAGATTGACCAAACGGTATAAATCTTCTTCCGGTTCACCAACAGAAAGTCCGCCTATAGCGTAAACAGGATTGGGAAAAGAGCAGATGTATTCTATAGATTTTTTTCGTAAATCGTCATAGGTAGATCCTTGAGCAATGGGCACAAAAATTTGATTATGCTCAAATTGTTCTTTGGTTTTTGCAAAATGTTCGAATCCTCTTTTGATCCATCTATGTGTGATTCCCATAGATTTTTCTGCATATTTTTTATCGCTGGGATAAGGAGGACATTCGTCCAAAGCCATCATAAGATCAGAGCCCAGATTCCTCTGGATGTCAACAACAGACTCAGGAGAAAAGAATTGTTTCGATCCATCAAGATGTGAAAAAAAAGTTACTCCTTCTTCTTTAATTTTTCTCCGCTCACTCAGCGAAAACACCTGGTATCCGCCACTGTCTGTAAGAATGGGTTTGTTCCAATTCATAAACCGATGCAAGCCTCCTGCTCGAGCAATAAGATCGCTGCCGGGGCGGAGATGGAGATGATAGGTATTGCCTAAAATAATTTGGGCTTTGATTTTATCTTCTAATTCAGATTGATGAACAGCTTTTACGGTAGCAGCTGTTCCCACGGGCATAAAGATGGGAGTAAGAATTTCTCCATGGTCTGTATGAATGACTGCTGCACGAGCTTTACTGTGTGGATCGGTATGTTGTAATGTAAACAAGATGATGAATTTAAGTTCTGCTGTGCATTCGCAAATAAATTCCAAGCATGAGCGACATCCCGATCAACGAAGATCCTCCCTTGCTGATAAAGGGCAATGGAATTCCGATAATAGGGACCAAACCAATTGTCATTCCAATGTTAATCAGTACATGGATAAACAACAGCCCTGCAAAGGCAATAGAATAATAAGAAATAAATTTATTGGGATGAGATTCTGCACTCCTCAGAATTTTGAAAATCAAAACAAAATACAATACGATTACCGTAAGGCTGCCTACAAATCCATGCTCTTCTCCGATGGTACTAAAAATAAAATCTGTGGATTGTTCCGGAACAAATTTGAGCTTGGTCATATTTCCTTGCAAAAATCCTTTGCCCCAAAAGCCTCCCGATCCTATGGCTACTTTACTCTGTAAGATATTGTATAACGAACCTCGTGGATCACATTCTTCAGGCTTAAGCCATACTTTAATTCTCTCTTGTTGGTGTGGCTCCAAACTTTGAAACAGTGAATTGGAAAACAAGCTAAAACCAATCAAAAGCAAGATTCCCCCCACTAACATTATGCTCATTCTCTCTTGTCTTGATCTCCAAAGTTGGCCTAGATATAGCAACAATACAAAACCACCAACACCAAAGGCATAGAGATGATTTAAAAAAATAGCTGAGGCGACAACTGTTGCAATAGCAAGGAGTAAAACGATAAGATGAAATTGAAATCGTTTTGAAAAATACCAACATGCAATAATAGCCGCACAGATTATTCCAAAAACAAATGCATCGAATGGGACTAAAAAACCTAAAATAAAAGTGATGAACAAGAGTAAGCCAATGAGATAATAGACTTCGTTCAAACCCACAAGAAACATGAGAATGAAAAAGGTAAAGAAAGTGATTGCAGATCCTGCATCAGGTTGTAATAAAATAAGAAATACCGGCAACAACACAATGCCTACTCCAATCAATTGATACTGTCTAATCTTTAAATCGGTTTTGAAGTTGGAGAGGAAACTTGCCATCGCCAATGCTGTCCCCAATTTTGCAATTTCTGCGGGTTGAAATGAAAAAGAACCAAATGAAAACCAAGCTTTTGCTCCTTTAATTTCTGCTCCGATGATCAACACTAAGACTAGTAAAAATATGCCGACACCATAAACTACATAAGCAAAAGTTTGCCATAATTTCCATCCTATCAATAATGTAAAAAGCAAAACTCCCAGAGCAATAAGAATGTATAAACTTTGTTTTGTAATGGGAGTTGACAAACTCAGTAGATCTTGATCTGCATTCTGAGGATAGCTTATGGCATAATAAGTCATCCAGCCTATGCACAACAAGCTTAAGTAGATCCCTAAAATGACCCAATCATAAGATGCTTTAAGTTTGGATTGAAGCATTGAAAATTAAAATTCTTCGTAAGGAATCTTGTCAATGGATAAGAAGGCTCCAGGAAATTTTTTCTTAATGTTCTCTAATGCATAATTGGCTTCATTTCTGGAAATATAAGCGCCTGCTTTGAGATGATAGTAAGGTTCTTTGTACTCCCATTTGGTTCTAAGATTAAACTGTTTTTGGAAGTTGATTTTGGTTTCATCCATCTGTCTTCTGTCTGTAGTAGTAAGAATGGTAATTCTCCATCCTGTAATCTGCGTTACCTGTTTGTTGAGCCTGAGATAATGATCCATCAACTGGCTCACCTCAGGCTGTTCTTGGACTACAATATTGGTTTGTGCAACGGATTTTTGATGTCCAATCAGCAAGCTTAAAAGGACCGTAGCAACTGTTGTAAAAAAAATAGATTTCATTGGACAGTATTTTGGATCAAACTACAATTTTATTTTTTTTAATTAAAAAGAATACAGGCAAAAAAACGGCTGACGCAAAATTAGACCCGATAGTAATGAAAGCGCAAAGCGCTGAAATGGATAGCGGGACTCAAACTAAAGGCACAAACTTCAACTTGCTTCTCCAAAAACAAATTGAGAATTCTTCATTGTTTGAAATGAGAATATTATTCTACGCCATGACAATTTTTAAATTTTTTACCACTGCCACAAGGGCAAGGTTCGTTACGTCCCACTTTTGGTACGGTGTTGCGAATGGTTTGTGGACTTTGCTCTTGTCTTCCTGCGGACTCGGTGGCGCGCCTCATGTTTTCTTCTTGTGCAGATCTGTTGGTCTGCACTTTGCTCAGATCACTTTTTTGCGCACGCGCTTCTTGCATTGGTTGTTGAACTTCGATCATCACTTTACCTTTGGTAAGGTGTGAAGTGATTTCTTCATTCATTTTTTGAATCAATGTTTCGAAAAATTTATAAGCCTCCATCTTGTAAATTACAAGAGGATCTTTTTGTTCGAAGGTTGCTGCTTGTACAGAATCTTTGAGCTCGTCCATGTTGCGAAGATGTTCTTTCCAGTTGGCATCCAAAATGCTTAGTGCAATGGATTTTTCTATGTCTCGCATGATGCTGGACCCTTTGGTGGAAATAGCTTCTTCTATATCTGCTGCCACGGGAACAGGCTCGTAGACTCCATCATCATAAGGAATAGCTATACGCTTGTAGCGATCACCATGTTCATCTTTGATTCTTTGAATTCCCGGAAGTAAAAGCTCTGCAATTACTTCTTCTTTATGTTTATAGAATTGATTGAACTGTCGTTCAAATTCTGCAATGACAGCATCCGGTTTTGATTCTCTAAAAAAGGCTTCTTCTATAGAGGGTTCAAAGCCTAAAATGCGAATACTGTCATTAATAAATTCTGGATGTGTACCTCCTTGTTTGTTGATCATCACCAGATGTTCCAATGTGGAATGGAACATATAATCAAGATCGACGGTAAGACGATCTCCACTCAAGGCATGATTTCTTTTTTTGTAGATGGCTTCGCGCTGGATATTCATCACGTCATCGTATTCCAAAAGCCGTTTGCGCATGCCAAAGTTGTTTTCTTCAACTTTTTTCTGAGCATTTTCTATGGATTTGGTGACCATACTGTGCTGCATTACTTCGCCTTCCTTGTGGCCGAGTTTGTCCATAATGGTAATCATGCGATCTGAGTTGAACAATCGCATAAGATTATCTTCGAACGAAACAAAAAATTGCGATGAACCCGGATCTCCCTGTCTTCCGGATCTTCCTCGCAACTGTCTATCTACGCGACGGGATTCATGTCGTTCTGTCCCTATTATGGCCAGTCCGCCAGCTTTTTTTACCTCATCAGAAATTTTGATATCTGTTCCTCTTCCGGCCATGTTTGTCGCTATGGTTACTTTGCCCGGCAATCCGGCTTCGGCTACGATTTCTGCTTCTCTTTGATGTTGTTTTGCGTTAAGAACGTTGTGTTGAATTCCGCGCAGTTGCAACATTCTACTTAGTTTTTCAGAAATATCGACAGAGGTTGTACCGACCAACACCGGTCGACCTTTGGAAGTGCATTCTGCAATTTCATCAATGACTGCATTGAATTTTTCTCTTGCTGTTTTATAGACTAAATCCTCCCTGTCTTGTCGAATAACAGGTCTATTGGTTGGAATAACTACAACATCTAATTTATAGATTTGCCAAAACTCGCCGGCTTCAGTTTCTGCAGTACCGGTCATCCCGGCAAGCTTATGAAACATTCTAAAATAGTTTTGTAAAGTGATGGTTGCATAGGTTTGAGTGAGCTCACCTACTTTTACATTTTCTTTGGCCTCCAAAGCTTGATGCAGTCCGTCGCTGTATCGCCTTCCTTCCAACATTCTACCCGTACCCTCGTCTACAATTTTTACTTCGCCCTCCATGACTACATACTCCTCATCTTTTTCGAACAAGGTGTAGGCTTTGAGTAGTTGGTTTACGCAGTGAATGCGTTTACTTTTTATAGCATAATCATTGAGTACTTTTTCTTTTGCTTCCGTAATTTGATCTTTGGTCCAATCTTCTTTTATAGCAATGCCGCTCAGTTCTTGAGCTATATCCGGAATAATAAAAAAGTCGGGTTGAGATTCTCCTTTTGACAGGTAATCTTCTCCGTTTTTGGTTAATTCAACATGTCGATTTTTTTCATCTATGGTGAAGTACAGAGGCTGATCTGCTACACGCATATTTCTAGATTGTTCTTGCATGTAGAAGTTTTCTGTTTTTTGAAGAATGGATCGTATTCCTTCTTCACTCAAGAATTTGATCAGAGGTCTGGATTTTGGTAAAGCTCTATAGGAGCGAAATAATGCCAATCCACCTTCGCCTTCATTATACCCTGTGCTTCCGGAACCAATCAATCTTCTGGCATCGCTGAGGTATTGAGTTGCCAATTTTTTTTGTTCGTTGATGAGTCTTTCTACTTTTGGTTTGAGACCATTGTATTCCTGACTTTCTTCATCAACATCTACAGGTCCTGAAATGATAAGAGGAGTACGCGCATCATCTATCAACACACTGTCCACCTCATCCACCATAGCATAGTGATGTTTACGCTGCACTCTTTCGTCTACAGAGCGCACCATATTATCTCTCAAATAGTCAAAACCAAATTCATTGTTTGTGCCATAGGTAACATCGCAGTAATACGCTTTTCTTCTTTGGCTTGAATTTGGCTTGTACTTGTCGATACAGTCAACAGAAAGGTGCAAAAATTCTAATACCGGACCGATCCACTCCGAGTCACGTCGGGCAAGGTAATCGTTTACTGTGACCACATGCACTCCTTCTCCGGACAGACCATTGAGATATGCCGGCAAGGTTGCCACCAAGGTCTTCCCTTCTCCCGTTCCCATCTCTGCAATTTTACCGTCATGCAACACCATTCCCCCAATGAGTTGGACATCGTAATGGACCATGTTCCATTTTATTTGTCCTCCGGCGGCAGTCCAGCTGGTAGAATAATGAGCTACATCGCCGTCGAGATTTACGTAAGAACGGCCTACAGACAAATTTCTGTCTTGATCTGTAGCTTGAACGCTGATTGTTTCGTTAGAAGAAAATCTGCGAGCTGTTTCTTTGACGACAGCAAAAGCTTCTGGGAGTAAATTCAATAGAACTTCCTCCAATTGCTTATCACGTTCTTTGATGGTACTGTCTATCTGGTTGTATATTGTTTCCTTCCGATGAACATTTTCTTCTTCTGCTGCAGACTGCCTTAATGATTCAAGCTCTGCATCCACAGATGAAAGTTGTTCTTTGATGCGGGCTCTAAATTCTAGTGTTTTATTTCGCAGTGCATCGTGGCTGAGGCTTTGATATTCAGTGAAATAGCGATTGATTTGGTCCACTCTTCCAGAGTAGAATTTTACATCCCTGTCTTGCTTGGTACCAAATATTTTTTTAATTAAACCTAACATGATTTATAAATAAGGACAAAATTACAATGATTTGCCTTGCAATGCCTTGTAATTGCAGGGCATAAGAAATAATTAACGTTCGGAAATCATCAAAGTTGCAGTTATAAAATATTGACTGTCAATTGTATATCAAAAAGTCAGATCAGACAACTCAGGAGGATTACCAGTTGTATGAGTAATTAACACAAACCATTCCAAATCTATGAACTGGACAGAATGGCAGGTGGAGGTAAAAATTAGCGAAGGGTTTACTTTTAATTTCGGCCCGGAAATTAAGTTTTAAAGGTTTGGTAAAGAAAACCACTTGCCCATTGTAAAACCAAAGAAATCCAATTAAAAGGAATCTCATTAGGCGCTTGACAATGCCATACAACCTATGCAAAAAGGGAAATTTATTTAATCAAAAAAGTTAAAATCCAACGGCTCAAAAAGGGCTTGGGAAGGTCACAATTTAATCTTGCAACATCACGTTATCCTGTGGGTCTAATTCTGCTTCATATTAAAGTTTTTTCAATATCTTAACGCTTAACCATGAAGTTCTAATAAATTAATCCTATCTTTGCCATATCAACTGTATTGCTTGAACTTATCACTGATTATTCCGGCTCTCAATGAAGAAGAATCACTGCCCGAATTGGTAGAATGGATTCATCGTGCCTTATTGAATCAAGGCATAGTTTATGATATTTGGTTTGTAGATGATGGCAGTACAGACAGAACATGGAAGACTATCTGTGAGCTGAAGGAAAAATACCCTGTTATCAAAGCGATTAAATTTCGAAGAAATTATGGCAAAAGCGCTGCATTGCATACCGCTTTTCATGCCTGTGACGGAGAAGTGGTGATCACTATGGATGCCGATCTACAGGATAGTCCGGATGAGATTATTCCTTTATACAATATGATAAAGAATGAATCCTACGACATTGTGTCCGGATGGAAAAAGGTGAGATATGATAATGCCATTACAAAAAATCTCCCATCCAAATTGTATAACAGTGTCACCGGGTGGATGAGTGGAGTCAAGCTTCATGATATGAATTGTGGTTTGAAAGCCTATCGTGGAGATGTGGTGAAAAGCATTGAGGTGTTTGGAGAAATGCATCGATACATTCCTGTAATAGCCAAGTGGGCGGGCTTTAGAAATATTGGTGAGAAAGTGGTCATTCATCAGGCCAGAAAATATGGGAAATCCAAATTTGGAATGAGCCGATTTTTATATGGGTTTTTGGATTTGTCTACCATAATGTTTATTGGGAAATTTGGCAAAAGACCAATGCATTTTTTTGGAGTGTTAGGAGTTTTGTTTTTCTTTTTAGGAGCACTGTTCGTGCTCTATTTAGGGTTTACAAAATATTACTTTGGGGTGTTTGGTTTTGCTCAGCGTCCCGCCTTTTTTATTGCTCTTACACTAATGATTATTGGTTCTCAAATGTTTCTTACAGGATTTATTGCTGAGCTTATAAGCAGAAATGCAAATGAGCGAAATAATTATCAAATTGCTCAGATCTTGGATTAATTTTTCTTACTATTATGAGTCAATCCAACGCTGAATTTTTTATTATCAGTAGTATAAACCAATTTTTACTCAAACTCATAACTCAGTGCCCTTGTCCAGTATTGTTATCATAGGTCCTGCGCATCCCCTAAGAGGAGGATTAGCCTCTTTTGATGAGAGATTGGCAAGAGAATTCCAAGCTCAAGGATTTAAGACAACGATCTATACCTTTTCACTTCAATATCCTTCCTTTTTATTTCCCGGTACAACCCAATATTCTGATGAACCTGCACCAAAGGATTTGAGTATAAAAGTCAAAATTAATTCTGTGAATCCATTCAACTGGATCAGAATAGGAAGAGAACTCAAGACACTCAAACCTGACCTTGTAATAGTGAGGTATTGGTTGCCCTTCATGGGTCCTTGTTTGGGAACAATATTAAGGATTGTCCAAAAAAACAAACACAGCAAGATCATCTGTATAGCTGATAATGTCATACCACATGAAAAAAGGCCCGGAGATCGGCAGTTTACTCGTTATTTTTTAAATTCAGCAGATGCATTTATTACCATGAGTGAGAAAGTAAATGCGGATCTACAACTTTTTTCGAGCTCAAAGCCGAATATGACTTTGGACCATCCATTGTATGATAATTTTGGTGAACAGGTCGAACAAGCTAAAGCCAGAGAATTTCTTCATATCCCTCAGGCAGACTCCATCATTTTATTTTTTGGTTTTATAAGAAAATACAAAGGCCTTGACCTGTTGCTGGAAGCCATGAGTACAGAACCCTTGAAATCATCAGGCATACGACTCCTTATTGCGGGTGAATTCTATGAAGACTCTAAGCCATATATGGAGATGATAGAAAGTGATCAAATTCAAGATCAAATCATACTCCGTACCCATTTTATTTCAGATAGCGAGGTCAAGTATTATTTATCGGCCTGTGATCTTGTCGTACAACCTTATAGGAATGCTACCCAAAGTGGCGTGACACCTTTGGCTTATCATTTCAACAAGCCCATGGTAGTGACTAATGTAGGTTCGTTGCCACGATTGGTTCCACATGGAGAGGTGGGCTTGGTCTGCGAGCCAAATCCAAAAGATTTGGCGGAAACTATTGTTGCTTTTTTCAATCAAAATCAACAGATGTTCATTCAAAATATTCAAGAGAAAAAGAAAAAGCTATCATGGTCCCATTTTGTAGAACGAATTCAATCCTTATCAAATGATATACAGAAGTAAAGCTCCATTTCGAATTGGTCTGGCAGGTGGAGGAACAGATGTAAGTCCATACAGTGATTTGTATGGAGGGGCTATACTCAATGCTACAATTTCTTTGTTTGCTCATGCAAGTATAGAATTACTTCAGGAAGAAAAAGTAGAATTTTATTCTGTAGATCAAAATAAACGAATCAGTTTTTTATTTGACGAAAATCATATTCCGGAACCCGGCTTAGATCTGCAATACGGCATATACCACAGACTAAAACAAATGAATGTTTTGCCGAAGCATGGTTTTAGATTGACGACAGCTATGGATGTTCCGGCAGGAAGTGGATTGGGGACCTCATCTACATTAGTTGTTGCTATATTGAAAGTGTTTTCGGAATGGCTCAATCTTCCTTTTGGAGATTATGACCTTGCCCATTTGGCCTATGAGATAGAACGAAAAGATCTTGGCCTTGCAGGTGGGAAGCAAGACCAATATGCTGCTACTTTTGGTGGGTTTAATTTTATGGAGTTTATGGCAGAAGATCAAGTTATTGTCAACCCATTGAGAATTCGTCAAGAATTGATCAGAGAATTGGAGAATAATGTCATTCTTTATTTTACATCTTCAAGCAGACAGTCTTCAGAAATTATAAAGGAGCAACAAAAGAATGTGGAACAAAAAAAAGATTCTTCTTTGGATGCAATGCATCAACTCAAGGATCAAGCAAAACAGATGAAGGACGCTTTATTAAAAGGGAATTTGCATCAGATTGGGACAATATTGGACTATGGGTTTATGCAAAAAAGAAAAATTGCCAATAATGTCTCCAATGCCTATTTGGATAATCTGTATGAGACTGCGAAAAAAGCAGGAGCAACAGGCGGTAAGATCTCAGGGGCCGGTGGTGGTGGATTTATGTTTTTTTATTGTCCTCGAAACAGTCGTCATGAAGTCATCAAACAATTGAACTCTTTGGATGGTTATACCATGAATTATCAGTTTACAGACTTTGGTGTTCAAAGTTGGAAAAGTCAAAAATCATGATTGGAAAAATTAAATCCATTATTTCAGAATCAATACAAACGAAACAAGCTCTTGTGGAGAATGATGCATTGCTCAAAACAATGGATGAGCTTGCTCAAGTCATTGTAAGGTCATTGAAGAATAATGGGAGAGTTTATTTTTGTGGAAATGGAGGCAGTGCAGCAGATGCGCAACATTTGGCAGCTGAATTGAGTGGACGATTTTATCATGACAGGCCGGCATTGGCAGGAGAAGCATTGCATTGCAATACCTCTTACCTAACTGCTGTGGCCAATGATTATTCTTATGATGTTGTGTACAAAAGATATATAGACGGAGTGGGACGGCCGGGAGATGTTTTGATTGGCATTAGTACGTCTGGCAACAGCAAAAATATTGTTGCTGCACTCGATGCAGCCAAGACCAAACAAATGATTACTGTTTCTTTAACCGGAGCAAAAGGTGGCTTGATGAAAGATCAATGTGATTTTTGGTTGCCTGCAGCTTCCAATGATACCCCTCGAATCCAAGAAACGCATATCCTTGTAGGGCATATTTTATGCCAGTTGGTGGAGGAATATTATTTCTAAAAATAAGATCATTTTGAGAGAGCTGATAATTCTTGCGGGTGGCTTTGGGACAAGGCTAAAACATTTACTCAATGAGGATCCAAAACCATTAGCCGGAGTAGCCGGAAAACCTTTTCTACATTATTTATTGCAGTATCTTCAAACTCAATCTATAGATCGATATATTTTTTCATTAAATTATCAGGCAGAGAAAATTATAGAGTATATCAACCAAGAGTTTGCTCATCTTAATTCGATTTTTGTTGTAGAACCCTATGCTTTAGGAACAGGTGGAGCCATTGCTTATGCATCCCAACATTGTACGACTCAAAATTTTTATGTTGTCAATGCAGATAGCTATTTTGAAATTGATTTCAGTGAATTGGAAAAGAAATCAAAGCTTCTGAACTCCAAATTGGTCTTGGCCTCCAAGCAAGTATTGCATCCGCATCGCTATGGAACGTTTAGTTCTACAGAAGAAGGATTGATTACAGCATTCAAAGAAAAACAGGCTATAACTCATGGATGGATTAATGCCGGAATTTATTACATTTCCGATAAAAATATCTTTGACAATTGTCCCGAAGTATTTTCATTCGAAAAACAAATATTAGAACAAAAAACTGAAGAGCTAAAAATTGCTCACTGCGAATTTGATTCGTTTTTTATTGATATAGGAATTCCTGAAGATTTTCATTCAGCCAATCAAATTTTTTCTGAACAAAAAAAAGAAGAACTTATTCAAACCTCCAGAAATCGATGTTTGATGTTGGATCGCGACGGAGTGATTAATGTGTTAAGAAAATCTGATTATGTAAAATCATTATCCGAATTTGAGTTCAAAAAAAATCTGCTGATTCATTTGGCTAAAATCCAAGCTTATTTTGGCAGAATTGTTGTTGTTACCAATCAACAAGGAATTGGAAAAGCTGTAATGACGGAGGCTCAGCTTGATAACATTCATGAATATATGGTGGACCAAATGAGAACTTATGGAATAACTGTGGATAAAGTTTATTACTGTCCTCATTTGGCTTCCGAAAATTGCAATTGCAGAAAACCCAAGCCTGGGATGTTGGATGCGGCATTAAAGGAATTTACGGAAATTGACCCAAAAAAAAGTTATTTTGTTGGAGATAGTGTATCGGATGTTGAGGCGGCCAAAAGGGCCGGAGTATGGTCAGTTGCAATGGTAAACCCTGAAAATCAAAAGCAATTGGAAGAGTGTGTACCAAATCTTGTAATTTTGTCGTTTGATGAGTTGATTCCAAAAATACTTGAGTTTGAAGAAGAAAATTAAATGTTTTTTTATTTTTTTAGGGGCTGTTTATTCTACTTTTAGCTTGGCGCAAATTGAAGAAGTGGCACAGCCAGGCAACCGACCGGATTCAATTTTTCTTTTGAATGGCTTGGACACGCAAGTTCTCATAAAAGCAGACAGTAGTTTATTAAAGAATAATATAAGTTCAGACAGTTTGTCTGATTCATCAAATCAATCGAACAGGATTTCATCAAGCTTGCAAAAAGCAATAGATGCAATCGACGAAAAAATCCCGGGATTGAATCGAAATGATGATTCATCCGATACTTCAAACAAAGACCTACAGAAAAATCAAGAAGCGGAAACCAACCCAAAAGAAAATTCTACCGGTCCAAGTTTTTATCAAGTAGAATTGGCCAAGGGTCCTCCCGTAAAAGCGTTTATTGAGCGATTTGAAGGTCATTTTTTGACGCCAATTATAGCTCCGGATATTCGAGGGCAGCAATTGGAATTGGTTGAAATGATGCAAAAGCCTTTATTGCTTATTTTTTGCTCTTTTTTGAAAGGTGCAGACGAAACATTAATTGCTCAATTTTCTGAATGGAAATACAAGCTAAATAAAGAGATTCTTATTGTATTTCTTGCCGATGAGACTAAGGATGAGCTAAATCAACTTTTTCCGAATTTGGCAAACAATGTACATCTTATAGGAGACTGTAGACTGTTGAGTGAGGCAGTTTATGCCAAGGAAATTGGTAATCCACGATTATTTTATGTAGATCCGTTTGGCACTATACGCAAGGTTTTTCAGCCGCATGATTTTCATCAAATCGATCAACTATTTCATTCATTGGATCTGCTGATGCAGTAATCTTTTCTATGGGCAATTATTCTGTAAAAGAAATATTTTATACTCTGCAAGGAGAGGCTGCACGAGCAGGAAGACCCGCTGTGTTTCTTCGTTTCAGCGGTTGCAATTTATGGAATGGAAGAGAAGAAGACAGATCAAGTGCGATTTGCCAATTTTGTGATACCGATTTTGTAGGCACAAATGGAACATTGGGTGGAAAATATCAAGCTTCGGAGTTGGCTAAAATAGTGGATTCACTATGGCCTCAACAGTATACTAAAGCATCCAAATATGTGGTCTGTACAGGAGGAGAGCCTTTGCTGCAATTGGATGATGAGTTGATAGAGCAACTGCATATACACGGATTTGAAGTCGCAATTGAGACCAATGGAACAATCGAAGTTCCATCGACTGTAGATTGGATTTGCATGAGTCCAAAACCCAATTCTAAAATAATAGTGAACAGAGGTGATGAATTAAAATTTATTTACCCTCAAGAAAATTTTCAACCTGAAATGTTTGAACAGTTGGACTTTGAGCATTTTTACATTCAACCCATGGACAATGAAGACAAAATGCAAAACACTCAGAAAGCCATAGCATTTTGTTTGGCAAATCCAATGTGGAAATTAAGCCTTCAGACTCACAAAGATATTGGGATAAGATAATTTTTATCTAAAGAGATTGTATTTGAGAATGCAGTAGATGGCGCGAAAACCATCTTTCCAATTTATTTTTTTGCCTTCTGCATAGGTTCTTCCGTAGTAAGAAATTCCAATTTCGTAAATTCTAATTTTTGGAATTCTAGCTATTTTTGCAGTGACCTCAGGTTCAAAGCCAAATCGTTTTTCTTTAAGATCCAAAGACTTTATTGTTTCTGCCTTGAATAATTTATAACAAGTCTCCATATCTGTAAGATTGAGATTGGTAAACATGTTAGAAATAAAGGTAAGCAATTTATTTCCTATAGAATGCCAAAAAAATAAAATACGGTGAGGCTGTCCTCCCATAAATCTTGAACCGTACACCACGTCTGCAAAACCCTCCATGATAGGCTTTAGAAGATCATTATATTCTCTGGGATCGTACTCGAGGTCTGCATCCTGAATGATCACATAATCCCCTATAGCTTTTTGGATCCCGGTATGCAATGCAGCCCCTTTGCCCTGATTGACCGAATGAGCATAATAACTAAAACGAGCTTCAGGATGAGCTTGAATATAATTTTGGATAACTTGTTCACTTTGGTCTTTAGAGCAATCATTGACCAAGATAATCTCCTTCTCAAACTGGTAGTTGAGTTTCACTTCGAGTACTTTGTTCAGAATAAGGTGGATGGTCCGCTCTTCATTGTAAACAGGTATAATGATAGATAATATTGGATTCATAGATTGAAAAATCAAAGTTAATCTAATTTTTAAAGATGAGAAAATACTAAGCTAAAAACTCCCAAATATTGAAATAAATATTATATAAATAATTAATAATAAATGTTTAATAAATATAAATAAATGTAATGTATTGGTTTACAATTTGGTAATACAGAGATAATAATTACATAACCTCTGTTTTCTGAGCAGCCTGAAACTCCATCTTAATTTTGCAGCATCAAACAAGGAATTTATGTTAAACAAAATTTTTTTAACGCTCTTGATGCTGGGATTCGGGTGGACCGGATTGTATGCACAAACAGCCTCCATCAAAGGAAAAGTGGAGACCAAAGGAGATAAATCTAACGAGCCGGCGATTGGTGCCACCGTATCTATTTTGAATGGTACAAAAGGGACAATTACAGATTTTAATGGCGAGTTTGAACTTCATTGCGCCCCCGGAAAATATGAGCTTGTAGTCCACTACATTGGATATGAAAAACAAACATTTAATGTGGAGCTTCTAGATAAAGAAAGCTATACGATAAATGTAGAATTGATCACAGAGAATACCAACTTGGCTGAAGTTCAAATTGTAGAACGAATTGAAAAGTCAACCAATGTTGCACAACTGCAAGCGAGAAGAAATACCGCTGTTATTTCTGATGGAATTTCAGCAGATCAGTTCAGAAAATCTCCTGATCGCAACGTGTCTGATGTGATGAAGCGGATTACGGGAACCTCTATACAAGAAAACAAATTTGTGATTATCAGAGGGATGAATGACAGATACAATGCAAGCTATTTGGACAATCAGCAATTGGCATCTACAGAAACAGATCGCAAAGCATTTTCATTTGACTTGATTCCATCAGGATTAATAGATAATATTCAAATTATTAAATCGGGTTCGCCGGAACTTTCCTCTGATTTTGGAGGAGGAATCATCAAGATCAATACCAAATCCATTCCTACCGAAAAGTCACAGAGCATCAGTATAGGATTGAATTCTATAAGCAATACAAGCTTCAAACCATTTAGAGAGTTTGAACTAAAAACACAGGAGAAATTTTTATTTTTAGATAAAAACAGAAGACTGCCCAATCTTGATTTTGAGTCATTCAATACCAAAACTAGCATTCCTACCGAGCAAGAAAAATATAAATTGGAAACCAATACTACTCTGTTGGAACACAATTGGAAAAACCAAGTTTCTGATGCTGCACCGAATTCAAGATTTCAGTATTCACTGGCCATCCCGATTCAGTTCAAGGAAGATCTGAGTATGGGAATCGTTTTTGCTGTCAATTACTCAAATACCAGAAGAATTGTAGAAGGGGTAACCCGAAATTTTGACGGCAGTGGTCAGGTGAGTGATTTTAAAGACATAAGCTTTAGGAATAATTATACAGGAGGAGCATTATGCAATTTGTCTCTTCAATATCAAAAACATAAATTTCAGTTTGCCAACTTTTTATCCAAAAGTTTGGATTTAAATACTGTATCTCGAAGTGGAATAGCCAATATTACAGATCAAGTTGAAGTAAATAACCTTTCTAATTATGTGAATTTTAATATCTTCAGAACACACAGTCTGAGTTATGAACTTCCTCTTTCAGGCAAACTCAATTTCTTTTCTCAATTAAGTTACAACTCATTAGTACGCGAAAACCCGGATTATAAAATTGCTTCTTATGCCAAGACACCCGAGACGGAAGGATTTGTTCTTGTGAAAGGAGATTTTTTTAATTCGAGTACCGGTCGTTTTTTCTCCAATCTCAGTGAGAACAATTATTCAATCCTCTCCGGGGTAGAGTTGACTTTACTTTCTGATGCATTAAAAATTAAATCAGGCATCTCAGGGCAGTGGAGAGATAGAAAATTTGAGACAAGAAATTTTGTGTATGCAGGAGATTGTCCTTCTGAAGTTACATTAAATCCTGAAAAAGATTTGAATTTTGATCAGATGGGAAATCATAAACTATTCATGATCGAAAAAACGAATAAGGAGTTATCCAATTATTATGGTAAAACTCAAAATATTTCTCCTTTTGTTTCTTCTACCTATAAATGGAGTAACAAGATTGAGTTGAACGGAGGTGTGAGAGTAGAAACTCAAAATTTGTCTTTGACAAATCCGTATCTAACAAAGGCGATTGCTAAGCAAAATGAACTTTTTGTATTGCCTACCATCAATTTAAAATATTCACCAAAAGAAAAACAGTTTGTAAGAGTAAGTTATTATCAGTCTATCAACCGACCGGAGTATAGAGAGATTGCTCCCTTTGCGTTTTATAATTTTGAAAAAAATGCAGAAATCAAAGGCAATCCAAGTCTTACTACTGCAAGCTTAAACCATGCGGATGTTCGGTATGAATTTTATCCAACCAATATTGAGTTAATTTCTGTTGGAGCCTTTTATAAGCAAATAAGCAATCCAATAGAAATGAGTTTGGATGTAACACAGCCATTTACAACGTTCACATATCAAAATCAAAAGTCGGCTCAAATCTATGGTATAGAATTGGAGATTAGAAAAAGTTTGGGCTTCATCCATTCTTCCAAATTTTTCCATAACCTAAGCACCTATTCTAATTTAACCTTGAGTAAAAGTAAAGTTCAGTTTTTTGAAGGAAGCCATTCAAAACAAAACAGAGCCTTGCAAGGTCAAGCCCCATTGGTTGCAAATATTGGACTTCAATATGAAAATGAAAATAGAACGTTTTCTGCAAACGTACAGCTCAATTATGTTTCTGACCGTATAGGCTTGGTGGGAATTGATCCTAAATACGGGGAAACAAGAACTGATATATTTGAAAAAGGAAGAACAGTTATTGACTTTCAGGTATTCAAAAAATTTGGAAAATTCGGATTGAGAATTGGGGCTTCTGATGTATTAAGACAGAACCAAGTTTATTATCAGGATGCAGACCATAACAACAAATACAATGATACTCAAGATAGAGTT